>NZ_DASTTN010000548.1:0-23507 GCF_035760125.1 Flavobacterium sp. | reverse complement strand
ATCTTTTTATTTAAAGTTAATGTTGAATTTTATTGTCAAATCTTCTCCAGTTTTTATTGTGCCAAGCATAGCGGTTGGGGATTTCATGCCAAATTCTTTAAACGTTATTTTATTAGATCCTTGCAGATTAACGATTCCATTGGTAACTGAAGTTTTAACTTGGGTTTTGTGTTCTTTGCTCACACCGGCTATAGTGTAAGTTCCTGTTAAGTTCCAAGTTGTTTCATTTACTTTTTCTGCAGATTTTAAAACATATTTGATGTTTTTGTTTTTGTTTGATTTTAAAGTTTCATAGGCAATTTTATCCATTTTAGTTTTTTCGCTTTTTATTGTCTCTACAGGAAGCGTTATATCAATGCTGGTTATAGCTGTTAATTTTGAGTTAGTTACGGTTAAATTTGCTGTTCCGGTTTTTGAAGCTGATTTCATTTCCCAATCATGAAGGGTTGAGGTTCCGAATACTGAAAAATTTGTTTTGGCATCTAACGTATAATTTTTTTGAGCATTTGCAGTTAGTACAATTGCGAAGAATGCTAATGTTGCGGTAATTTTTTTAAGAATTGTTTTCATAGCTTTTTAAAAAATTGGTTAGTAATTGTATTTGAAAAAGATTTTCAGTTTTTAATTGATTCGTCTTTAAGTAATCAAATGAATTTATCAAAAATTGATGTGCGAATAATTAATTATAAATATAAAAATAATCTTGTTAAATAAAAATATAAAATCTATATTTTATAAATGCAAATTCTTCAAATGACAATTATGTCCTTTTTTTGAAAACAATATTTTTAGTTGTATTTAAAGAATAAAAAAATATTGATGCTGCTTTGTTTAAATGTAATTATGTTTATTTTTTTGGGGTATTTAACATAATTTTTAAGTTCTGTATTTTTTATCAAAACTTACCAAAACTCTTTTTTGGTAAGAGTATCGTTTTAATTAATTGATTCAGAAAGTATGTTTTTTGTCTTCGGATTAAGACAAATTTAATAAAAGAAAAGATATAAAATGAGGTATAGTGTTAAATTTTAGCTGTTTAGTTGTTTTTTTTAAAAGTAGTTATGATTTTTTCATGTCCTTTTGAAGATTAAATTTAAGCTGTGTTTTGTAAAGTCAAATCACTTTGAACTTTGAAAAAGGCTTTAAAAGGATCTTGGATAATAAATTCTATTGACTTTTTCCGTGAATATCTTTAAAGAAAGTAATGAGGAAGTTTTAGAGCCATTATAAAATAAATAATCCTAATAAAAACATCTGTTTTAATTAGGAACTATTGAATGAATAAAGAAGTGAAATTATAGTTTGTACAGGTTGAAATGAATCACAAATTCATCCTTTACTTTTATGATACCTCCCATTTTGGTTGGTGGTTCAAGGGCAATGTCTGAAAAATTTACTGCTACACTTCCTTCGAGAGATTCTTTTGTGGTTTTTAGAATCATGTTCTGGTATGAAAGGGTTTTGTCTGTTATGCGAAAATTCAAACTGCATTTGTAATTGGTTCCAAAAGATTTTATGTTGGTAATGGTGACTGTGCTTTTGGGAAATTTGGTTGCTTTAACAGTGGTTTTGACATCTTTGTTCATAATTCTGTTTCCACATTCAAAATTGTTCATTGAGATTTCAGACTTTAAACTGTTTTTAGTGTTTGAGTTTAAATAAATAGTGTCTCTGTATGAAAGGGAGTTGGAGCAACTGTATTTGCCTACTGTAGAATTTCCAAGGATTTCTATTTCCAGTCTGTCAATGATAATGGTATTTGGATCAATTAATGAAGAAATGGGTTTAGCACTTCCAAGTAAAAAGGAAAGTACTAAACCCATAACCATTATTGATAATCTGTGCATTGTATTAGAATGAAATTGCAGCTTCAAATACTAGACCGTTGAATTTACCGCCATAAAAATTGTTGGCGTTTCCAGTAGCAGGATTTCCTATAAATTGTGCATAGTCTCTATAATTTTGACTAACATAATCTAATTTTGCTACAATGTTTTTAGTCATGAACCAACCAACACTTGATTCAAATCTGTCTACAGTAACTTTTTTGGCATCAGCATTTGACAGTTTCCCGGATACAGTATTGTATTTTCCGGCGATATAGAATTGCTCTGTTTTTCCAAATCTGTAAACAATGTCTCCGGCATATTGGTTAGCAGTACGTTTTGCGTCAACACCTGCTTTATCTCCTCCTGAAGCTAATTCGATAGTTCCAAAGAATTCAAAACCTTTGTATTTTACAAATGGGTTGATCATGTAGGAAGTAGCCCAGTTTTTGAAATTAGGGTTAAAGGTTGCTTCTGGTGTTGAAGTTGAATTATAGCTACTAGCTACATCGACACCGTTATTTTTGTAAGCGTTGTTGTTCAATACACCCCAAAATCCAAATCCTGATCTAGAAGAAGAATATAAGTTTGAGTTACCCAAGTTTGCATTATGGTAGTAAGAACCTGTAAGTCTTACTCTCAAATCTTCTTTGATTTGTTTGTCATAACCAAATTTGGCCAAGATTGTAGGGCTAACTGCTGTGTTTGCATCTGGAGTAGCAGGAGAAAGAGTAGGATAAGTCACTTCTTGAGTACCTTGATTTAAATTTCCATTTGTGGCACCTAACATGCTAACCCATCCGTTTCTGTTATAATATACTTCAATACCCATCTCTGTAGTGAATGCATTCATGATATTATTTCCAACGAATGCATTTCTAAGCGTGCTACCGTTATCGGAACTTTTGAAGTGAGCATCACCGTAGTTGTTCTCCATTTGTCCGATTTTAATTGTTGCGTATTTCATTACATCTGCCAAAAAGTCTTTTTTGATGAAGTCTAGCTTGTCAATTTGTAAATATCCACCTCTTGCATAAGTGTCATTGTGGTGTCTTGAAGCTAAATAAATATCTAGATTTACTCTTACACCATCAAACAATTGGGCGCCAATAGTCATATCAGCAGCGGGAAGGACAAAATTATTTTCCGTATTCATTAAGCGATATCCAGTAATATTTGAAGGTGCAGGAAAATTTGTTGGTTGGTCATTGAACGAATTTATCGCTTGGAAATCCATATTGAATGCACCTCCTAAGTCAACACTAAGTCCTTTGAATTCCTTGTCGTCTTTTTGTACGTCAAAAACGTTGATCCCTTCTTTGTTTCTTGGAATTTGATTTTGCATTTGCCCAAATGAAACTTGAGCGTTTGCAGCTGCCATAGATATCAGACCTGCTGCTAAGAAATAAATTTTTCTCATGATTATGGTATTTAATTAAAGTTAAGGTTGAATTTTATTGTTAAGTCTTCTCCTGTTTTTATTGCACCAAACATGGCGGTTGGAGATTTCATGCCAAAGTCGGTGAATGTTATTTTATTTGAGCCTTGAAGAGTTACCACTCCATTTACTACTGTAGTTTTTACCTGTGTTTTTAAGACTTTGGAAACTCCTGCGATGGTATAAGTACCAGTAAGATTCCAAGTGGTTTCGTTTACTTTGTCAGCAGATTTTAAAACATATTTGATGTTTTTAATTTTGTCTGTTTTTAAAGTTTCGTAAGCTACTTTGTCCATACTCTTTTTTTCGCTTTTAATGCTTTCAGAAGGGAGAGTAATATCGATGCTGTTAATATCTACTAATTTTGAATCGACTACCGTAAGATTGGCTGTTCCTGTTCTTGAAGCCGATTTCATTTCCCAATCATGAAGTGTTGAGGTTCCTAATACCGAAAAATTTGTTTTTGCATCTAAAGTGTAGGTTTTTTGTGCGTTTACAGATAAGGTCATTGTAAACAAAACCATTGAGGTAATAATTGTTTTAATTTTTGAATTCATGACTTTTTATTTAAATTGATTGTAATTAAGCTTTAGTTTGAGCAGTAAGATTTCGTTCTAATTTTTCGTCAAAAATCTTTTTACTTGCTTAACTGGTACAAATTTAGAATGGAAGTCAAAATAGGAATATGATATAAATCATGTTAAGAAATATATAAAATCTGTATTTTATTTAACCATGAGGGTAAGTTATTAACTATATCGTTTTTTGTTGTTGTTTTTGGTCTCATTCATTTATTGTTAAAATGGGCTTTATGCCTTTGTGTATGGGACTTAAGGGTCTTTTTGTAAGGTTGCAATAAAGGATGATTTCCTCCTTTATAATATTTATTTTTTTATTTACTTTTTTTAAAATTTTGTCTTTAAAATGTATTTTATTTCTTCCAATTATTTTGTTAATGTTCTAAAAAAAATGTGATTTTAACATTTTTAAATAATTAAGAAATTTGTTTTCTAGATTACTTGAATAAAGTATCAAATTGAATAATATAAATTTGATGGATATGTTTTTTTGGTGCAATTACAAATGGATAATATTGAGTTTTATAAATCAGAAAAGTCCTCTTAAGGAGGAATGTTATTTGAGTGTCATTTATTTAAAATTGTGTTATCAACAAATTGTCATTAAATTTGTGCCATGCAAATTGAGAAAAAAGACATACGAGCACTATCCAAAGACCAATTGAGAGATTTTTTTGTAACCAATGGTGATAAAGCTTTCCGAGGCAATCAAGTCTATGAATGGTTGTGGAGTAAAGGAGCACATAGTTTTGAGGACATGACGAATGTGGCCAAAAGTACTCGTGCCATGCTGGAAGATCATTTTGTTATTAACCACATCAAAGTGGATACAATGCAGCGCAGTGAAGACGGAACTGTTAAAAATGCCGTTAGGTTGCATGATGGATTGGTAGTAGAAAGTGTTTTGATCCCAACCCAAACCAGAACAACGGCTTGTGTATCCAGCCAAGTGGGTTGTAGTCTGGATTGTAATTTTTGTGCTACGGCTCGATTGAAACGTATGCGTAACCTCGAACCAGCCGAAATTTACGACCAAGTAATTGCGATTGATAGAGAAAGCAGACTATATCACAATCATCCGCTGTCTAATATTGTTTTTATGGGAATGGGTGAGCCACTGATGAATTACAATAATGTTTTGAAAGCGATTGAAATGATCACTTCTCCAGAAGGATTGGGAATGTCTCCAAAACGTATTATGGTTTCTACTTCAGGAATTCCCAAAATGATTAAGAAATTAGCAGATGATGATGTGAAATTCAAATTGGCGGTTTCTTTGCATTCCGCTATTGATGAAATCCGATCTCGAATCATGCCGTTTAGTGAAAATTTTCCTTTGGCCGATCTAAGGGAGTCTTTAGAGTATTGGTATCGAAAAACCAAGAGTAAGATATCCTACGAGTACGTTGTTTGGAAAGGAATTAACGATGATAAAGCCTCGATAGACGCATTGGTGAAATTTTGCAAATACGTTCCTTGCAAAGTAAATTTGATTGAATACAATCCAATTGATGATGGGGAATTTCAGCAAGCTTCCGAAGAATCTATAAATGCTTATATAAAAGCACTTGAAAACACCGGAATTGTTGTAAAAGTAAGAAGAAGTCGTGGGAAGGATATTGATGCAGCTTGTGGACAATTGGCCAATAAAGAGGCCTAAAAAGTAATAAAAAAAGCATTAAAAAGAACAGTCAAGTTCTTTTTAATGCTTTTTTTATGAAAGAAGGTTTATCTTTTTAATTCTATTGTGGTAGTTACACCATTCGTAGTTACATTGGCAAGATTGTCGCATTCTCCAGTTCCATAATCAATTACTGTTTCAACGCCATTATTGACCTTTAAAACAGTACCGGAAACTGGGATTGATTTTTTGCAGGCCATTTCATAACGCAATGGGGTTTGAATAGTACAAGACCATGTGTCTCCATTTGACTTACTTGTGGTATAACTTCCCGTAACCAAGAAAACTCTATCTTCCCAGTCATTACCATCTATCATTTCTTTTGTTCTGTTTCCTGTTCTGGTATAAGAGGATCCGTCTTCAAAAGTCACGGTTATATCAACGCTATTGGTGAATACGGGATGAACTTCTGCAAGTAATTCGGTGCTTTTAAGGGTTCTGGTAATCGTTCTACTGCCTTGAATTTTGATGCCGTTATGGTAAAACTCATCAAAACTATAGGTAATCATTTGCTCTGAAGTCGTGAAATTTCCTGAAAAAGAAAGCGTTATTTTTCCTTTTAGCACATTTCCGTTTGTAAGAGCACAGCCTTCAGTTCCAAAATCAATTGTACCAGTGAACGTTCCGTTTGCATATGTCCAGGTTACAATGGCGCAGGAGGGCAAAAAGGGATGCATCGTTTCGGATGATCTGGCAGTATTACTTTGTTTAACAGAAAATTGATCTTCTGCAATATTTGAAACGTCTTCAATGGAAGCATCAATTTTGGAATCGACAGCTATTTGATTGTTTGTAGAAAGGTTTGTTTCATCTGCAGTTTTGTCTGAAGAATCACAGCCGATGCAAAATAGAATTGCAATGAATGAAGTAATTAGAAAAATCTTTGTTTTCATGTTTAATAGATTTTAGGGTTATTTTAAAACGATTATTAGTTTGAAAAAAAAGCTATTAGAGTTTCTCTTTTTCTTATGAAAAGAATAAAAGGACAATTTAATCTGAATGAAATCAAATCAATTTTTTAAGATTTTTTTGAGTGGAATTATTCGTGTTTTAGTGAGGGAGTATACTATAAAACACTATTTTTATAAAGTTATAATCATACTTAAAAACCTTTTGGAAGAATACTTAGATTTGGTGTAAAAGGGTGAATGAATATAATTGCCATTATATAGTTACTAAACAATTAATTTTAATTACACTTAACATATTATGATTAACGTTTTTTTATTTAAAATAGTATATTTGACATCTAAATGAATATTACTACACAGATAAAGCAGCCAATAGTTTATGAAATGGAACTTTTTGAAAAAAAGTTCTACGAATCAATGACTTCCAAAGTGGCGCTTTTAAATCGAATTACCTATTACATTGTCAATAGAAAAGGAAAACAAATGAGACCTATGTTTGTTTTCTTGATGGCCAAAATGGTGTCCAAAGGTTCTGTTAACGAGAGAACATATAGAGGAGCTTGTGTAATCGAATTAATTCACACGGCAACATTAGTTCATGATGATGTGGTGGATGACAGTAATAGACGTAGAGGTTTTTTCTCTATTAATGCGCTTTGGAAAAATAAAATTGCCGTTTTGGTAGGGGATTATTTGTTGTCCAAAGGACTGTTACTTTCTATCGATCATGGTGATTTTGAGTTGTTGAAAATTATTTCTGTTGCTGTTCGAGAAATGAGTGAAGGTGAATTACTTCAAATAGAAAAAGCCAGGAGACTCGATATTACCGAAGCTGTTTATTACGAAATTATCCGAAAAAAGACTGCTACACTTATTGCAGCTTGTTGTGCTCTTGGTGCCCGATCAGTTGTGGAGGATGAGATTCAGGTAGAGAATATGAGAAAATTTGGAGAACTCATAGGAATGGCGTTCCAGATCAAAGATGATTTATTTGATTATTCTGAAGAAGCCATTGGAAAACCAACAGGAATCGATATCAAAGAGCAAAAAATGACTTTGCCATTAATTCATGTTCTTAATAATTGTACTTCAAAAGAAAAAAGTTGGCTTATAAACTCCATAAAGAACCACAATAAGGATAAAAAAAGAGTTAAAGAGGTGATTACTTTTGTAAAAAATAATCATGGTTTAACTTATGCCGAAAATAAAATGGTGGAATTTCAGCAAGAAGCATTACAACTACTGAGCGATTATCCCGAATCCGACTATAAAGCAGCACTTATTTTAATGGTGAACTACGTTATCGAAAGAAAGAAGTAAAATTTAAGCTTTAAAATAATCACATTTTTTTAATTTTAAATATTTGATAAATAGCTGTTTGTAGTATTTGTCTAAATAAATTGTACTTTTATTTTAACTTTTTTTTAAATCCATGCAACCTTTTTGCATTAATTCTCGTCTATACTTATAGAAACACTTTTTAAACGATTTTGAAAGTAATTAATTTACATCAGGAGGAAAATGAACTAATTGCATTGGCTGTTAAAAACAACCGACAGGCTCAACAATGTATTTATTCCAAATATTCGCCAAAGATGTTAAGTGTTTGTCGACAGTACATTAAAGACTTACAATTAGCCGAAGATGTTATGATTACTGCTTTCATGAAAGTGTTCGTTAACTTAGGACGATTTGAAAATAAAGGAAGTTTTGAAGGTTGGATTAGGAGAACGATGATTAATGAATGCATTTCATTTATTAGGGTTCAAAAAAAGGTTCATTTTATTGAAGATTCAGTAAGTTTTGAAGAAGTAGAGAATGAATCCGATATTCAGTTTTCTATAGAAGATATTCAAAGTTTAATAGACAGTTTGCCGGATGGATATAAAATCATCTTTAATTTATTTGTTATAGAAGGGTATAAGCATAAAGAAATTGCAAGTATGTTGGGTATTAATGAAGGAACTTCTAAATCGCAATTTGCCCATGCCCGAAGAATTTTGAAAAATCAAATAAGTATTTTGAAAAATAAAGAGAAGTATTCTTGAGTAAAAAAACAATACGATGAAAAAGAATGTTATAGAAAATCAATTTAAAGAAAAAATCAACGCAAGGGAGATTACTCCTTCAAAAGCTTCTTGGGATAGATTGGATGCTATGCTTACTGTTGCCGAAAAGCCAAAAAGAAACTTTAAGTGGATGTATATTGCTGCGAGTGTTTTAGGTTTTTTGTTAATAGGAACTTTGTATTTTAATCAAAATAAAAAAGGGAATGTTAATGCTAGTGATGCTATTGTAGTTAATGAGCCTAAAGTTATTCCTGAAATAAAAGTTATACCTGCAAAAATAAATTTGGTAAAAAAAGTTGAAGGAACAAAAATCAAAGAAGAACAATTAGTATCAACAGAAGCAAAATCGAAGGTTGGTTCTGATAGTGTTTCATCAAATGCAGGAATTCAAGTTGCAGAAAAAGAAATTGTTCAAGAACAACAAATACCAATCATCAATCAAAAAGCGGAACAGAAAATAGTTTTGCAAAAACCAACTTATGTTAATGCTGACGAGCTATTAGCATCGGTAGATAATGCCTCTCAAAAAAAGAGTTCTATTGCAGCCAAATCCAATGTCAAAGTTAATTCGAAGGAATTGCTTACTCAAGTCGATGGTGAACTGGATCTTACTTTTAGAGAGAAAGCAATTAAAACTGTGAATCAAAATTTTAAAGCAGTAAAATTGGCTTTGGGCAATCGAAATTCAGAATAAATCATCAATCACATTTAAAAACAAACAAACATGAGGAATTTAAAAATTTACTTACTAGTATTCGTATGCCTTTTCGGGAGCAAAATGAAAGCTCAAGAATCATTTGAAGGCAAGGCAAAGGACATCGCTTCAAGGATAGAAACCATTGTAAAAGAAGAAAAAAAAGAATTAAAAGCTGAAGTTGAAGTTGTAAATGAACAATTAGCCCAGGGGAAACTAACGAATCAAGAGGCTGATGAAAAAAAGAAAGTTTTGGCAGAAGCCCGTGCTAAAACAATAGAGGAGAAAGTAGCTAAACTGGAAGAGGAACTGCATGTGTTAGTTCAGGATAAAGTAGACGGAAAAATTAAAAACATAGACACTTCTAAAACCATTACTGTTCATATCGATAAAGATTTTTTTTCTCATAAGAAGTATATTAATGGCGAAAAAAGAACTACTTCCCAATTTGTTTTTGCATTTGGGGCAAATAATTTGGTAACTGATAAGCAAGTTGCCAACTCGGATTTTAAATATTGGAAATCTCACTTTTATGAATGGGGATTGACTTACAATACTAGAATTTTGAAAGAAGATAATCTGTTACATTTTAAATACGGAATGTCGCTGATGTATAATAATCTGAGACCAACGGATGATCGTTACTTTGTGAAAAACGGAGCGCAAACCGATTTGATAACTAGTACAGTACATTTAGACGAATCCAGATTTAGAAATGTGTATATTATGGTGCCTCTGCATTTAGAGTTTGATTTTACTAAGAAGGAAATACGTGATGATGCAAATTATTTTAGAACCCATAAAAGTATGCGAGTTGGTTTGGGAGGCTATGCAGGGTTCAGGGTAAAATCAAAGCAAATTCTTTGTTTTGATGATGCCAGTGGAAACGATGTGGAACAAAAAACGAAAGGCAATTATAATGTTAATGACTTTAATTATGGTTTAAGTACGTATGTTGGATATAGAGCTACGAGTTTGTACTTAAAATATGATTTACAACCTTTATTTGAAAATAATGCTGTTGACCAAAATAATATTTCGTTAGGACTTCGTTTCGATTTTAATTAGTGATTAGTTAAGTTTTTTAGTGTAAAAAGTGCTTCAGCGATGAAGCACTTTTTTTATTTTGAATTATAAAGTTTGATTTGTGTATTTTTGTAACTGTTCGAATTTTCGAAAGGATTACTATTAAATATTCTCATAAGTTTTGATATCACAAGCAACGATAGATACTGTTTTTGAAACCGCTCGAGTAGAGGAGGTTATTGGAGATTTTGTACAGTTAAAAAGAGCAGGAAGTAATTTCAAGGGGCTGAGTCCGTTTTCGGATGAGCGTTCCCCGTCTTTTATGGTTTCGCCAGCAAAAGGAATTTGGAAAGATTTTAGCTCTGGTAAAGGAGGAAACTCAGTTGCTTTCCTTATGGAGCACTCGCATTTTACTTATCCGGAAGCTATTCGATATTTAGCCAAAAAATACAATATTGAGATTGAAGAAACAGAACAATCAGATGAAGAAAAATTAAATACTGATGTTCGCGAAAGTATGTATTTGGTTTCTGAATTCGCAAAAACCTATTTTCATACTACACTTCTAAACTCTGAAGAAGGAAAAGCTATTGGACTTTCTTATTTTAAAGAGCGTGGTTTTACCAATGAGACCATCAAGAAATTTGCTTTGGGATATTCGCCAGAAACTTGGGATGCTTTTACAAAGGAAGCCTTAGGAAAAGGATATAAAATGGAATTCTTGGAAAGTACAGGATTGACAATTGCCAGAGAAGATCGCCCTTTTGACCGATTCAAAAGCAGGGTAATGTTTCCTATTCAAAGTATGTCGGGAAGGGTACTTGGTTTTGGAGGCCGAATTTTGACTAATGATAAAAAAGCCGCCAAATACTTAAACTCACCAGAGAGTGATATTTACCATAAAAGTAAAGTGCTGTATGGAATTTTTCAAGCCAAACAGTCTATTGCTAAACTAAACAATTGTTTTTTAGTAGAAGGTTATACAGATGTAATCCAGTTTAATCAAGCCGGTATTGAAAATGTAGTGGCTTCTTCTGGAACCGCACTTACTCCAGATCAGATACGCTTGATTAATAGATTGACTAAAAATATTACTGTTCTCTTTGATGGTGATGCTGCGGGACTTCGTGCTTCAATTCGTGGAATCGATTTGATCCTTGAAGAAGGAATGAATGTAAAAGTTTGTGCGTTTCCAGATGGAGAAGACCCTGATAGTTTTGCCAGAAAAACATCTTACGAAGATTTGGTTGCGTATTTAGAAAACAATGCAAAGGATTTTATTCAGTTCAAAGCATCTCTTTTGATGAATGATGCCAAAAATGATCCTGTTAAAAAAGCCGATTTGATTCGGGATATGGTCGCCAGTATTTCTAAAATTCCGGATAGAATTCAGCGTGAAATTTACATTCAGGAGTGTTCCAGAATAATGGATATTTCCGAGCAGGTTTTGACAAGCACTTTGGCACAGTTGGTTCAAAAAGATGTTACCGAAGTAGGGAAAAAAGCAAAACAGGAGCAAAAAGCTTTTGAAATTGTAAAAAATGAAAATCCTGTCCAAGCCGCAAAAGTCGATGTTCTCTATCGCTTGGAGCGTAAAATAATTGAGATTCTTTTATTGTATGGAAATAAAACAGAGGAATTTGAAGATGTTTATTTGAGAACAAATGAATCGGGTGAAATTGAAAATGTAACGGAAAAGAAAGAATATAAAGTTTACCAAAGGATTTATTTGAGCTTGCAGGAAGATGAGGTAGAACTTGCCAATCCTTTATTTCGGGACATTTTTAATGATATAATTCAATATTTTCTTCAAAATGAAAATTTAGAATTTGAAAAATATTTAATGCATTTAAATTCCGACTTTGCTCAAGAAGTGACCGATATATTGATGGAGGATGAGCGTTTGGTGTTGCATAATTGGGAAGGACAAAACATTATTCCTAAAACTAAAACCGAAACTATCAGTCAATATGTTTCAGAAACAATTTTGACGATGCGTTGGTATTTGGTTGATAAAATTATAGAGGAATTAAAAAACTCTGTATCAAATGAACCAGGTTCAGATAATACAGAGTCTATGTCTATGGCGATGGACTACTATAAACTAATTAATTCTTTTTCGAAAAAATTAGGAAGAGTCATGTCGCGTTACAGTTAAACGATTTCTAAAGTTTTAGCCTTATTAACTAAATCTACTAGATTCGTAACATTTAATTTAGTTAACAATCGTAACTTGTAAGTACTGATTGTTTTTTCGTTGAGCGATAAAATCTCAGCAATTTCGTGGTTTTTCTTACCGTCGCTTAAATAACGTAATACTTCTACTTCACGATTTGAAAGTTTTCTGTATAAACGTTCGCTTTTACTTTGTTTTGCAATCAAAGCAATGTTTTTCATGACAGCTTCATTCATGATGATTTTGCCTTGGTTTACTTTGATGATTGATTGACCTAAAGTTTCCAATTTTTCAGTTTTGTGAACAAATCCAGAAACTCCCGCTTTAATAGCATTTGGAGCGTAAATCTGTTCTGAAAGACCGCTGTAAAAAATAATTTTTGTTTTTGGAAAATTTTTCAAAACCGATTTGATTTCGAAAATACTCGATAGGCCTTCAAGTTCTAGGTCCAATACAAGCACATCTATTTCTTTGGTAAGAAGGATGTCTTTTACCATTGCAAAATTACCAACGTTGGCAACGATGGAAATGTCCGAATGGTCTTTGAAGTACGATTTTATTCCAAAATGTACTACAGGATAGTTATCTGCTAAACAAACTTTAATCATGGTATTTAGTTTTAGGATTGTTTTTGAAGATATAAAATTAAAAAAATATTTTCATATAAGTCTAATTTTTCGGACAAATTATTTTTTTTTAACAGTTTATTGTGCAAACTGGTATAGGATTCATTTTATGTTGATTGTTTTGATTAAGTTTTGTGTAGATTTTTAAAACTTCTTTTTCACGTTCTGAAAAAGTATTGGAATCTAGTTCTGAGTCAGTTAGGTTCATTGCCCATTCCAACTCGTCATAACTCGCTCCTATTTGATCTTCATCTGTTCGTTCGTCTCCAAATAATCCATCGGTAGGAGCAGCCGTCAAAATAGAATTTGGAATTTTTAGATATGCACCTAGTTCATAGACTTCAGATTTCATTAAATCAGCAATCGGACTCAAATCGACTCCACCATCACCGTATTTTGTAAAGAATCCAACACCAAAATCTTCTACTTTGTTCCCGGTTCCAGCAACCAATAAACCGTAAATACCTGCAAAATAATATAAAGTGGTCATTCTTAGTCTTGAGCGGGTATTTGCAAGGGATAAATGTAGTTTGTGCAAATCACTTGTTTCTGGAACCTGTTTTATGAAATCTTGAAAAACCGAAGTTAAGTCTGCTTCAATACTACTGACGTTTGGAAATTGTTTTTTTAATTGTTCAATGTGTTCACGTCCACGAGTAACATGACTATGTGCTTGATGGATTGGCATTTCAACGCATAATACTTTCAAACCTGTTTGGGCGCAGAGTGTTGAGGTTACTGCCGAATCTACTCCACCAGATATTCCAATTACAAATCCATTCACTTTTGAATTTTCAGCATAGCTTTTTAGCCATTCTACAATATGAGTATTTACTTTTTCGATTTGGAGGGTTCTTTTTTTAGTCATAATAGTTTAAGTTTTAAAAAGCAGGGATGTATATTTGCAAAAAATATAAGCACAATGTTTTCGGCATCCCTATGGAAACAAATTTAAAGAAAATAATACAATTGAATAGAGGATGTTTGATATAGGTTGAAAAAACCTGTGAAGATTTGCGAATTATGTTTTAAACTTGTCATGAAATTGATAAATAAATAAAATAAATATGAAATTATTTCTCTTATCGATAGTTTGTAGTTTGCTTTTATTGTCTTGTGACCAAAAAAGCAAAGTTGAAAAAGCTATTGAAGAAACACCAGTAGATAAAATTAAGGTAGAACGTTTTGATAAGCAGTTCTTTGAAACTTCTCCAAAAGATTTGGTAAAATTAAAAAAGCAATATCCTTATTTTTTCTCACCAGCCATTAATGATAGCGTTTGGATAAATAAAATGACAGCTCCTATTTGGAGAGAAGTATATACTGAAGTTGAGAAAAAATATGCCTCAACCGATGGAATCCAAAATGAGGTGGAAGCTTTGGTGCAACATATGAAATATTATTTTCCAAAGACCAAAACGCCAAAAATAATTACGCTGATTTCGGATATGGATTATAAGAATAAAGCAATTTATGCAGATTCTTTAGTTCTAATTTCGTTAGAATTGTATTTAGGGAAAGATCATAAGTTTTATACTTTTCCAAAATATCTGAAACAAAATTTTGAAGAAAGACAAATGATGCCAGATATAGTTAAGAGTTTTTCATTAGGGAAAATTGCTTCTCCAACGGATAAAAATTTGTTATCTCAAATGATTTATTTTGGAAAAGAACTCTATTTAAAAGATCTTTTGCTTCCAGAATATAGTGATGCCGAAAAAATGGGATACACTCCAGAACAAATTGTTTGGTGCCAAGAAAATGAAAGTTATATTTGGCGCTATTTTATTGAAAGAGAAATGCTTTTTAGCGATGAACAGAAGTTGACTTCTCGTTTTATTGATCCAGCTCCTTTTTCAAAATTTTACTTAGAAATAGATAATGATTCTCCAGGTCAAGTAGGCTCTTGGATAGGTTGGCAAATAGTTAAGTCTTACATGGCAAATAATGATGTTACGGTAGACCAGTTATTAAAAACGGATGCCAAAGAAATTTTCGAAAAATCAAAATACAAACCCAAGAAATAATGTCAAATAAAAATACCTCAGAAATTAAATTTTTAGTCGAATTGGATGAAAACCGTGTTCCGGAAAAGCTTTTTTGGACTGCAAAGGACGGAGGAGTGGAACTATCAGAATCAAAAGCAATTATGCTTAACGTTTGGGATAGTAAAGCCAAGGAAAGTATGCGTATCGATTTGTGGACTAAAGAAATGCCTGTTGATGAAATGAAGATTTTCTTTCATCAAACATTAGTGGCAATGGCTGATACTTTTAAAAGAGCTACTAATGATGAAAAAATGTCTGATACAATGTTAGACTTCTGTGATTATTTCGCTGAGAAACTAGAATTGAAAAAATAGCTCATTGTGGATAGGTCAAAAAAAATCCCAAAGCTGAAATTAAAAATTCAGTTTTGGGATTTTTTTTAAGGACAAAGGTTTTAAAATTCTGAATTATTTTTAAATACTTCTTGATTTACTTCGTCTATGTAGTTTAATAATTCTTCTTTACCTGTTGATTCTGTAGCCGAAGTGACAAAGTATTGTGGCATTTCGGCCCAGTTGTTGGCAAACATTTGTTTCCTATAAGCTGCAATATGGGAATCGATTTTTACTTTACTAATTTTATCCGCTTTGGTAAAAATAATGCAAAATGGAATTTCACTTTCTCCCATATATGACATGAATTCTATGTCGATTGTTTGTGCTTCATGACGAATGTCAATTAAAACAAAAGCACAAACCAACTGTTCTCTTGTCTCGAAGTAATCGGTGATGAATTCTTGAAATATGGATTTTGTTTTTTTGGAAACTTTGGCATAACCATAACCCGGTAAATCAACAAGAAACCAATTATTATTGATTAAAAAGTGATTGATTAATTGTGTTTTTCCAGGTCTTCCAGATGTTTTGGCCAATTTTTTTTGATTGGTCAACATGTTAATTAATGATGACTTTCCAACATTGGAACGACCAATAAAAGCATATTCCGGCAAAAAATCCTTTGGACATTTGCTTACATCTGAATTACTTATTACGAATTCGGCAGTATTAATTTTCATGTTTTTGAGTATAAAATTCTCCTTTTAAATTAGTGTTCCCTAAGATGAGTGTGGATAAGCCAATCCTCAAGATGTGTATTAAATTCTTCGGGTTGTTCCATCATGGCGGCATGACCGCATTTGTCAATCCAGTATAAAGTGGAATTAGGTAATAATCTATGAAATTCATCAGCTACATCTGGAGGTGTAACTTGATCATTTTTTCCCCAAATAATGCAGGTTTGCACATGCATTTTTGGTAAATCTTTGGCCATATTATGACGAATTGCACTTTTGGCAATAGTCAAGGTCTTGATTAATTTTATACGATCATTTACTGTGGCATATACTTCGTCAATAAGTTCTGGTGTCGCTATTTTTGGGTCGTAAAATACATCTTCAGCTTTTTTCTTGATATATTCGTAGTCGCCTCTTTTTGGGTAACTATCACCCATGGCGCTTTCGTATAATCCTGAACTTCCTGTGATTACAAGTCCTGATACTTTTTCGGGAAACATTTTGGTATGGTATAATGCGATATGTCCTCCAAGTGAATTTCCTAAAAGAATGACTCTGTCTAATTTTTTGTAAGTAATGAAGTTTTTTACATAGACGGCAAAACTCTTCACGTTTGTTTTTAATATGTTTTGAGTGTAAATAGGTAAATCGGGGATGATGATTCTGTACCCTTTATTAGAAAAGTAACTAGCCACAGCATCAAAATTGCTAAGTCCCCCCATTAAACCATGTAAGATGACAATCGGAATTCCTTCGCCTGCTTCGTAATATCCGTATTTGCCTTCTTTTTTATAGTATTTTTCCATGTTTTAAATGACAATTTTCAATTTTTCACAAATATAGGGTTTATAAAATTAAAAAGAATTTTAGTAGCTTTTTTTTAACCTTTTATTGTCTATGGTAAAAAGAATGGTCTTGAATGGTGTTTTGATAGTTTTTTAACTAATGAATAATAGATTTTTTAAGCTTTTAAGATTGTGTTTTAATAATCAAAAATGCTTGCTTTTTTGCAAAACACAATCTTTCTTACAAATTATGGATGGTTTAGCTAACGTTCTGATTGTCTATAAAGTAAGCGTTTTTGGGTAAAAGTGGTTAAACTTATTAACAAAGTGGTATATAGTGGTAAATTGTGGTAAAATTTTATATATTTTTGCTTTATACAATTAACAATATTTACTTGGACACAATTATAGGAACATATGAGTGTAAAGTTGATGCAAAAGGACGGGTTTTATTACCTGCTCCCTTAAAAAAGCAATTAGCTTCCTCGCTTCAAAACGGTTTTGTTTTGAAGCGTTCTGTATTTCAGCCCTGTTTGGAATTGTATCCTATGGAAGAGTGGGATTTGATGATGAAAAAAATCAATAAACTTAATCGATTTGTAAAAAAGAACAATGATTTTATTCGTCGTTTCACTGCTGGAGTAAAAGTGGTAGAGATAGATGCATTGGGTAGGTTGTTGGTTCCTAAGGATTTAGTGGTTTTTGCCAGTATTGATAAAGATGTGGTTTTTTCTTCTGCAGTTAATATTGTGGAAATTTGGGATAAGGATTTGTATGAGAAATCAATAGATGGTGCAGATGTTGATTTTGCGGATTTAGCCGAGGAAGTAATGGGTAATTTAAATGACGACGACAATGGAATATCATAATCCAGTATTGCTACATGCTTCGGTAGATGGCCTGAATATAAATCCTGATGGAGTATATGTGGATGTAACTTTTGGAGGCGGTGGTCATTCAAAGGAAATATTGAGTAGGTTAGGTCCAAATGGTAAATTGTTTGCTTTTGACCAAGATGAGGATGCTTTAGCAAATGCTATCCCTGATGAAAGATTTACTCTTATTAACGAAAATTTTAGATTTATAAAAAGATTTTTGCGTTTTTATGGTATAAAAGAAGTTGATGGAATTTTGGGGGATTTAGGAGTTTCATCTCATCAGTTTGATGTGGCCGAAAGAGGCTTTTCAACTCGATTTGATGCTGAACTGGATATGAGAATGAGTCAAAAAAATGATTTGAATGCATATCGAGTAGTAAATGAATATGATGATGCCAACTTGAGAAGAGTGTTTTTTGATTATGGGGAATTGAAAAATGCACCAGCTTTGGCCAGGACAATTATAGAGGCTAGAGAACATCAGTTAATCAAAACTACCGACGAATTGAAAGAAGTCTTGGCAAAATATTTGCCCGAGAGAGTTCGAAATAAAATATTAGCTCAAATCTATCAGGCGATTCGTATTGAGGTGAACCAGGAAATGGATGTTTTGAAAGAGTTTTTGGAGCAGTCCCTTGAGATATTGAAGCCAGGTGGAAGATTGAGTGTGATTTCTTATCATTCATTAGAAGATAGATTGGTGAAAAGATTCATAAAAAATGGAATGTTCGAAGGAGAACCTGAACGTGATTTTTATGGAAATTTTTCGGTTCCTTTTAAAACTATTGGAAAATTAATTGTTCCTGATAACGAAGAAATCAAAATGAATAATAGAGCCAGAAGTGCTAAATTGAGAATTGCTGAGAAAAAGTAATAAAATGAAAGGTGGAATTTATAACATATTAAAAGCACAGTTTCTTATAGATGATAATGCGGTCAAAAATTGGCGTTTTATTGTCTTTGTGATTTTACTAGCTATAATAATGATTGCCAATACACAACGTTACGAACAAAAAGTATTTAAGATTGTTGAATTGACTAATAAAGTAAAAGAGTTGCGTTCTGAATTTGTTGACAGACGTTCTGAGTTGATGAAACTAAAAATGGAATCCACGGTTTCGGCTAAAATGGAAGAAAAACAAATTTTTCCATCAACCGTTCCTCCAGTTAAAATAGAAGTTAAAGAACCCGAAGAGAAAAATTTCTTAGAAAGAATATGGCAGTAATAGATAAATATATATCCTATAGAACCTACTTGGTTGCCTTTTTCATCTTTTTGATGGCAATTGCTATTGCTGTTAAGTTAACTAATATTCAGTGGGTTGATGGAGATCATTATAGAGAATTAGCCAAAGAAAGAACAGTGAAAAATTTTGTTATTCCTGCGAATAAAGGGAATATCTATTCAGCTGATGGTAGTCTTTTGGCAACTTCAATTCCTAATTATGCAATTCGTTTCGATGCTGTAGCACCAAAAACAGAAACTTTTGAAAAAAATGTAAAATTGCTGTCTGATTCTTTGGGAATGATACTCAAAAAATCCAGCAGCACAATTCAAAATGAACTAAGAAGAGCTAGAGCAAATAAAAACAGATATTTTTTAGTAGCTCAAAAGTTGAGTTATACCGAATATATGAAAATCAAAGGGCTTCCGTTATTTAATTTGGGAGCTTATAAAGGTGGAATTATAATTGAGCAAAAAACAATTAGAGAACATCCAATTGGACACATTGCTGAGCGTACTATTGGTTACGAAAGAAAAATGCCCGAAGGATATTCAGACGGAAAGGGAATCGAGTGGGCGTATAGCAAATACCTTAACGGAAAAGACGGTAAAATATTAAAACAAAAAATCGCTAAAGGCCAATGGAAACCTATTCGTGATGTAAACGAAGTAGAGCCTCAAGATGGCTATGATGTTATCTCTACAATAGATGTTTATATTCAGGATATTGCACATCATGCTTTGTTGAAGCAATTGGAAGAATATGAAGCAGACCACGGTTGTGTGGTAGTTATGGAAACTAAGACAGGTCATATTAAAGCTATTTCAAACTTGGGAAGAGCTACTGATGGGACTTATTACGAAACTACCAATTATGCTTACGCCGAATCACATGAGCCAGGTTCTACTTTTAAATTGGTTGATTTGATGGCGATATTGGAAGATAAAGTAGCAGATACAAGTACTGTTTATGATAGTCATGGCGGTGTTGTTATTTATTCAGGTCGAAAAGTAAGGGACTCTCATGAAGGGGGGTATGGTAAAATATCGTTAGCTAGAGGATTTGAAGTTTCTTCAAATACGGTAATGGTTCAAGCCGTTTATAACAATTACAAAAACAATCCTACGAAATTTGTGAATCACATTAATTCCTATGGTTTAAATAGGAAATTAGGATTGGCTTTTCAAGGTGAAGGAAAACCTTTTATTCCGCAACCAAGTGATAAGAATTGGTCAAACATTTCACTTCCATGGATGGCTTTTGGATATGGAGTTTCGGTTACACCTTTGCAAACTTTAACCTTTTATAATGCTGTTGCAAATAATGGAGTGATGGTAAAACCACAATTAGTTTCTGAAATCAAAGCGTGGAATAAGACCATAAAAAAATACGATACAGAAGTTATGAATCCAAGGATTTGTTCTCCTGAAACGTTAAAAAAAGTTAGAACAGTTTTGGTTAATGTGGTAAAAAAAGGAACAGGGTCAAAATTGTATTCCAAAGATTTTTCTATGGCAGGTAAAACGGGAACAGCTCAAGCAAATTACGCAACAAATGGAGGGAAAGATAAACATTATGTTTCTTCTTTTGTAGGTTATTTCCCGTCTGATAATCCTAAGTATTCCTGTATTGTTGTAGTTCATAAACCTAATACTTCAGGTAATGATTATTATGGTGCCGATGTTGCTGGGCCAGTTTTTAAAAGAATTGCGCAAAAAATATTTACTGATACGCCTTCTACTAATGTGATTAAGAAATTAGATAATCCTAATCCAAAACAAGAGAGTAGTTATAATACCTATTATGTGAAAATGCAAAAAAAGCAAAATTCTGTTCCAAATGTAAAGGGAATGTCAGGAATGGATGCAGTTGCGTTATTGGAGAATTTGGGTTTAAAGGTTAAAGCTGTTGGAGTTGGGAAAGTAAAAAAACAATCCATTCAAGCAGGACAGAGTATTGTAAAAAATTCATCAATTCTATTGGAATTATCATGAGTATACTAAAAGACATATTATATAAAGTGGCGATAGAATCTGTAATGGGTTCTACCGAAATTGCTATAAATCAATTGAATTTTGATTCTAGAAAAGTAGAAAAAAATGATGTTTTTATAGCGATTCGCGGCACTATTTCAGATGGACACGATTTTATAGAAAAAGCAATTGGGCTTGGAGCTTCGGCGGTTATTTGTGATACACTTCCAACTAGCTTGATAAATGGAGTGACTTATGTGTGCGTGAAAGATACCAATGCAGCTTTAGCTTTTATGGCTGCAAATTTTTATGGTAATCCATCTCAAAAGTTGAAATTAGTTGGTATTACAGGAACGAATGGTAAAACAACTATTGCTTCTTTGTTGTACCAAATGTTTAAAAAGGCAGGTTTCAAAGTAGGTTTACTTTCAACTGTGAAGATTTTAGTTGACGATGTGGAATATAAAGCGACCCATACAACTCCAGATTCGATAACCATAAATTCTTTCCTTAAGGAAATGGTGGATACAGGTGTTGAGTATTGTTTTATGGAAGTAAGCTCGCATGGTATTCACCAAAAGCGAACTGAGGCTTTGTATTTTAGAGGAGGAATATTCACTAATTTGTCTCATGATCATTTAGATTATCATCCTACGTTTGCAGAATATAGAGATGTTAAGAAATCTTTTTTCGATAATTTGCCAAGTGATGCTTTTGCTCTTACCAATATTGACGACAAAAATGGGCAAGTAATGCTTCAAAATACAGCTGCAAAAAAACTTTCTTATGCTTTAAAAACATATTCTGATTATAAAGCTCAAATTCTGGAAAATCAATTGTCCGGATTGCTTTTGAAAATAAATGGCAATGAAGTTTGGGTGAAATTAATTGGAACTTTTAATGCTTACAACCTGTTGGCAATTTATGGTACGGCTGTAGAATTAGGACTAGACAGTTTGGAAGTACTTCGATTAATGTCCGAATTGGAAAGTGTTTCTGGAAGATTCCAATATATTGTTTCCAATACGAATATAACGGCTATAGTAGATTATGCTCATACGCCAGATGCACTCGAAAATGTTTTGAATACCATTAACGATGTGCGAACCAATAATGAACAATTAATAACGGTTGTGGGTTGCGGTGGAAATAGAGATACTGCAAAACGTCCTGTTATGGCCAATATTGCTACAGAATTAAGTGATAAAGTAATTTTGACTTCTGATAATCCTAGAAACGAAGAGCCTGAAGCCATTATTCAGGAAATGGAAAAAGGGATTCAAGCTCAAAATTTCAAAAAAGTTTTGTCGATTACAGATAGATTGCAAGCGATTAAAACAGCTTGTCAATTGGCGCAGCCAAATGATATTATATTGATTGCTGGTAAAGGTCACGAAACTTATCAGGAAATCAAAGGTGTACGTCATGATTTTGATGACATGAAAAATGTAAAGGAAATTTTAGGTCATTTAGGGAAATAACCGATTAACCAAATAAACAAAGAGATATGCTATACTACTTATTTCAATATTTAGACAAAGTAATGGATGTTCCTGGTACAGGGGTTTTTCAATACATCACCTTTAGATCGTCTTTAGCATTGATGTTATCATTGTTATTGTCTACCATTTATGGAAAGCGCATAATTGGTTTTTTAAGTAGACAGCAAGTAGGAGAAACGGTTCGTGAATTAGGATTGGCTGGACAAAATGAAAAAGCAGGTACTCCAACTATGGGGGGTATCATTATCATTTTTGCGACTTTAGTTCCTGTAATCCTTTTTGCAAAATTGCATAATATTTATATTGTTTTATTGATAGTTACTACTTTATGGATGGGAACCATCGGTTTTGTGGATGATTATATTAAAATTTTTAAGAAAGATAAGCAAGGACTTAAAGGTATTTTTAAAGTATTTGGTCAAGTTGGATTGGGAATAATCGTAGGGTCGGTTTTGTATTTTAGTCCTGCAGTTACGGTTAGAACTGATACTAGTAAAGTTGATATTTTTAAACAAACTACTGAAACAGTTGTTAAGCCAGTTTCATTGGAGGAAAAATCTACTGCAACTACAATTCCATTTTTTAAAAATAATGAATTTGATTACGCCGAACTTTTAGCTTGGACGGGCGAAGGATATGAAAAATGGGCTTGGTTGGTTTTTATTCCTATTGTGATTTTTATTATTACGGCTGTTTCAAATGGAGCAAATTTAACTGACGGTATTGACGGTTTGGCCGCAGGGACTTCTGCAGTTTCAGTCTTCGCATTAGCGATTTTTACGTTCGTTTCGGGGAATATTATTTTCTCAAACTATCTGAATATAATGTATATACCCAATTCGGGTGAGATGACCGTTTTTATAGCTTCGTTTCTTGGTGCTTTGATTGGTTTTCTTTGGTATAACTCCTATCCGGCATCCGTTTTTATGGGGGATACTGGAAGTTTAACTATCGGAGGAATTATCGCTGTATTGGCAATTGCTGTTCGAAAAGAAATGCTTATTCCTTTATTGTGCGGAATCTTTCTGGTTGAAAACTTCTCTGTTGTTTTACAAGTG
>NZ_DASTTN010000547.1:0-6764 GCF_035760125.1 Flavobacterium sp. | reverse complement strand
TGTTTATTAATCATTTCTATCGTTTCACCCATAGAAATACCGTGATTTTTAGATGGGTTTAACTCTTCATTGATAACTGATTCCAGTTCAATTTTATATTTTTCTTTGAACTCATTATGCCATGCTTCATGCGAATTATTTTCAACTAGAGGAATCAAAGCGTCCAAAGCTTCTTTCACATCAGCTAATACCGCAACTGTTGTTTTTACATTTTTATCCACTTCTGCAGGATCAATTTCAAAGTGAATTACTTTGGCTTGTTTGGCATAAGTAGCTAAATTCCCTGTTACACGGTCATCAAAACGCATTCCCAACGCAATCAAAACATCGCATTCATTAGTTAAGATATTTGGACCATAATTCCCGTGCATACCCAACATACCTACATTCAAAGGATGTTCTGTTGGTAAAGCTGAAAGACCTAGAATTGTCCAAGCTGCAGGAATACCTGTTTTTTCTATCAATGCTTTTAATTGTTCTTCGGCTTCACCTAAAATAATTCCTTGACCAAAAATGATATATGGTTTTTTGGCATTGTTTATTAAATCGGCAGCTTCTTTAACTTTTTCAAGATTTAAAGTAGGTCTTGGTGTGTAGCTTCTAATACTAGTACATTTTTCATAACTAAAATCCAGTTCGTCAAATTGAGCATTTTTAGTAATATCAATTAATACTGGCCCTGGACGTCCTGATCTTGCTATAAAAAACGCTTTTGCAATAATTTCTGGAATTTCATGCGCTTCGGTAATTTGATAATTCCATTTGGTTACTGGAGTAGATATTCCAATAATATCTGTCTCTTGAAATGCATCCGATCCCAATAAATGTTTACCAACTTGCCCTGTGATGCAAACCATTGGCGTTGAATCTATTTGAGCATCGGCAATTCCTGTAACTAGATTTGTTGCTCCTGGTCCAGAAGTAGCAATTGCAACTCCAACTTTCCCTGTAGCTCTTGCAAATCCTTGTGCAGCATGCGTTGCACCTTGTTCATGACGCACCAAAACGTGATGCAATTGATCTTGAAATTTATATAATTCGTCATATACAGGCATTATCGCTCCTCCAGGATAACCATAAACTAGGTCAACTCCTTCAGCTAATAAGCATCTTATAACGGCTTCCGCTCCTGATATTTTCATTTTATTTATATTTTTTACCTCTAAATCTTTAAAATTTTAGACTTAAAGGCTTGTTAGTTTTTATTAAATTATTTGTCGGTAACACATCCCTCAGAGGCACTGGAGACCGAACGCATATATTTAAGTAAAACTCCTTGTTTGATTGGTGATTCTGGTCTTTTCCAATTAGCTTTACGCTTTGCCAATTCTTCGTCAGAAATTTTCATGTTAATGGTATTATTTACCGCATCAATTGTAATAACGTCTCCATTTTCTATCAATGCAATTCCACCACCTTCATACGCCTCTGGAGTAACGTGTCCGACGACAAAACCATGTGACCCCCCAGAGAAACGTCCGTCAGTAATCAAAGCAACCGAATTTCCTAAACCAGCTCCCATAATAGCAGATGTTGGTTTTAACATTTCAGACATACCAGGACCTCCTTTTGGACCACAGTAACGAATAATCACTACGTTTCCAGGTTTTACTTCACCTGCTTGTATTCCTCTAATTACATCTTTTTCACCTTCAAAAACTACTGCTGTACCTTCAAAAAACTCTCCTTCTTTACCGCTAATTTTAGCAACACAACCTTCTGATGCTAAGTTTCCGTATAGAATTTGAATATTTCCAGTCGCTTTTAATGCTTTTTGGATTTCATGAATCACTTCTTGTCCATCATGCAAATCAGGAATTGAAGCTAAGTTCTCCGCAATTGTCTTTCCAGTTACAGTTAAACAATCACCATGTAAGAAACCTTCTTTTAATAAATATTTCATTACCGCAGGTACACCACCTACATTATGCAAATCTTCCATTAAATATTTACCGCTTGGTTTCAAGTCGGCTAATAATGGTGTTTTATCACTGATATCTTGGAAATCTTTCAATGTCAATTCGATGCCAACAGAATGTGCCATTGCAATTAAGTGCATTACAGCATTTGTAGAACCTCCTAAAACAGCTACCATCGTAATTGCATTTTCAAATGCTTTACGGGTCATTATATCTCTAGGCTTAATATCTTTTTCTAATAATACTCTGATTGCTTTACCAGCATCAACGCATTCTTGTTTCTTTTCAGCGCTCAAAGCAGGATTAGAAGAACTGTAAGGCAAACTCATTCCTAATGCTTCAATTGCAGACGACATTGTGTTTGCGGTATACATTCCACCACAGGCACCTGCACCTGGACAAGCATTTTGAATTACTCCTTTGAAATCTTCAGGTGTAATCGTGTTCTTGATTTTTTTACCTAAAGCTTCAAAAGCAGAAACAATATTCAAATCTTCACCTTTCCATTTTCCTGGATGAATAGATCCTCCATAAACCATAATAGAAGGGCGATTTACTCTACCCATAGCCATTAAAGCTCCTGGCATATTTTTATCACAGCCTGGAACTGCAATCAAACCATCATACCATTGTGCTCCCATAACTGTTTCTATAGAGTCTGCAATTACATCACGAGAAACCAAAGAAAAACGCATTCCATCATTACCATTAGATATACCATCACTTACACCAATAGTATTAAAAATCAATCCAACTAAATCTTCTTTCCAGACGCCAGTCTTAATATCTTTAGCCAAGTCATTTAAGTGCATGTTACACGGATTTCCGTCGTAACCCATACTCACAATTCCTACCTGTGCTTTTTTAAGATCCTCTTCCGTCAAACCTATTCCGTAGAACATAGCTTGAGAAGCTGGTTGTGTTTCGTCTTGCGTGATTATCTTGCTGTATTTATTTAATTCCATTCTATTATTAATTTGTGTATTTTAAATTTTATCTAAAAAAAAACCTCCCAAAATTATGGGAGGTTTTAAATATGTTTTCACTTATATTTATACCAATCCCTTTTCATATGTGATAATCACAATGACACTTAGAACTAAAAGGACGTTGGTAATGCGTTTCATTTTCTTAAATTTTTAACTCTGCAAAAGTATAAAAAACAAATCCAATAAAAAAACATTTTATCAACAAACTAAGAGTTTTTAGTGATATAATGCAATATTTTATGATTTTTACTAACTAAACAATAGTCGATTGTCCAATTTGAACATTATCGTTTTTGAAATACAAATCATCTTTACTTAATATGACATTTGAAATAAAATCTCCAACATCATTAGTCCCAAATCTTGAACCCGGGTTCAAATCAATTGTAACCACTTTATATTCAATAGCTTTCTCAACAGCTTCATAAACTTTTTTAGCCTCTTTTTCTAATCCAAAATGTTCTAACAACATCGCTGCAGATAAAATAGAAGCAATCGGATTAGCTATATTTTTACCTTTCGCTTGTGGATAAGAACCGTGAATAGGTTCAAAAAGCGCTTTATTATTACCAATCGATGCCGAAGCCATCAAACCAATAGATCCCATAATAGCGCAAGCTTCATCTGACAGGATATCACCAAATAAATTTTCGGTTAAGATTACATCATATTGTTTTGGGTCTGTGATTATTTGCATAGCAACATTATCGATATATTGACATTCCAATTTCACGTCTGGATATTGAAGAGCAATTTTTTTGACAATTTTCCTCCACAACCTAGAAGTTTCCAATACATTAGCTTTATCAACCAATGTTACTTTTTTTCTCCTGCCTTGCGCTGCTTTGAATGCTTGATGCGTGATACGATTAATTTCATTTTCAGAATACTCACATATATCTGATGCGAAAGTGCCTTCTTCATTAATTACTTTCTCACCATAATAAGAACCTCCTGTCAATTCTCTAAAAATTACAAAATCTACATTTTCGATAACCTCTTTTTTTATAGGAGAAGCATCCAATAGATTTTTAAAAGGCTTAATAGGTCTAATATTAGCATAAAGCCCCAATTCTTTTCTAAGCTTTAATAATCCTTGTTCTGGACGAACTTTTGATTCCGGATTATTATCGTATTTTGGATTTCCAATAGCTCCAAACAATACTGCATCTGTATTTAAACAAAGATTCAGTGTTTGTTCCGGTAATGGATTTCTTGTTTTTTCAATGGCAGTTGCTCCTATTAAAGCATCCTCAAAAATAAACTCATGATTATAGGCAACACTAATAGCGTACAATGCTTTTTTAGCTTGTAAAATAACCTCTGGGCCTACACCATCTCCTGAAAGTACTGCTATTTTTAAGTTCATAATTATTTATTTTTAAAAGTAATTGTATCGAATAAAACTAATAGACGCTTATTTTACTTGCTTCAATAATTTGATGAATATCATCATCCAAAACTTCTTTTTTGATATCGGCAAATTTCAAAAACTCAACATAAACGATATCCAATTGCACTTTTGTAAGTTCGTAGCCCACTTTTTTGGCTCTGTAAGCCAAAGCTGCTCTACCACTTCTTGCTGTTAGAATAATGGACGACTCATTGACGCCAACATCCAAAGGATCCATGATTTCGTAAGTTGCTCTGTTTTTAATCACACCATCTTGATGAATTCCTGAACTGTGTGCAAAAGCATTGGCCCCAACAATTGCTTTGTTTGGCTGTACAATCATTCCCATACTTTCAGAAACCAATCGACTCATTTCATTCAATTGCTTGCTATCAATATCTGTATATAAATTCAAGTATGGATGTTGTTTGAAAATCATAACTACTTCCTCAAGTGCTGTATTTCCAGCTCTCTCCCCTATACCGTTGATCGTACATTCTATTTGACGAGCTCCATTTACTGCTCCTGCAATTGAGTTCGCAGTTGCCATTCCTAAATCATTATGACAATGACAAGAAAGGATAACATTATCAATACCTTTTACATTTTCTTTAAGGTATTTTATTTTTGCACCATATTCTTCAGGTAAACAATATCCAGTTGTATCAGGTATATTAAGAACTGTGGCTCCTGATTTAATTACTTCTTCACAAACTTTTGCCAAGAAAGCATTTTCTGTTCTACCGGCATCTTCAGCATAAAATTCTACATCTTCAACATAAGATTTAGCATGTGCAACTGCACGTTTTGCTCTTGCTATTACATCTTCACGAGTTGTCTGTAATTTGTGAATGATGTGTGAATCAGAAGTTCCGATTCCAGTATGTATTCTAGGTCTTACAGCATGTTTCAAAGCCGCAGCAGCAACATCAATGTCATTTTCTACAGCTCTTGTAAGACCGCAAACCGTTGCATTTTTAACAATTTTACATATTTCAGAAACAGATAAAAAATCACCTGGACTTGAAACAGGGAAACCAGCTTCAATGATATCTACCCCCATTTCATCAAGGCGATTAGCTATAACGAGTTTTTGGTTGGTGTCTAATTTACATCCTGGGACTTGTTCTCCGTCTCTTAAAGTGGTATCAAAAATTTGGACTTTCTCTCTATTCATTTTAATTTATTTAATGTAATTTCACATCTTAAAACAAAAATAGTTTTCATTTACTTAGAACTAAACCTGTTTTTAAATGAATATACTACTTATAAAGTAAAAAATAACAACGTAATAAACTGTAAATCAATACATTAAATACTTTTATAATACAATGGCTAACCATCAAAAAGATTTTTTATTTGTATTAATAAAATCCCTTTCCAAATCTGAGAAAAGACAATTCAAAATATTTGCAAGCCGATTGGAGACCAGTTCCAATACCAAGTTTATAGAACTTTTTAATATTTTGGACAAATCAGAAGTGTATGATGAGAAACTGATTCTAAAAAGCGGTTTGATAAAAAAAGCACAATTATCAAACCTAAAATCCTATTTGTACAAACAGATTTTAGTGAGCATTCGTTTGAATATTCCTAGTCAGAACATTCGATATCAACTGAGAGAACAAATTGATTTTGCTGCAATCCTATATAATAAAGGACTTTACAAGCAGAGTTTGAAAATATTGGATAAAACCAAACAACAAGCCATCGAAAATGATGAAAAATACATGGCTTTTGAAATTGTTGAATTTGAGAAACTGATTGAATCACAATACATCACCAGAAGTATTCAGGGTCGAGCTGACGAATTGGTTATTCAAGCCAAAGAATTAAACTATCGCAATACTATTTCGAGTAAATTATCCAATTTGTCTCTTCAACTGTACAGCATTATGCTCAAAACGGGCTTTGTGAAAAGTGATGAAGAATACAAATACATAGATGATTATTTTAATAAGCATATTGCTCGCTTAGATCAATCTAAGTTTGAGTTTAGAGAAAAATATTGGTTTTATAATGCAAATTTATGGAGAAGCTTCTTAGTACAAGATTTTCTTTCCTGCTATAAATATGCCTACAAATGGGTAACTTTATTTTATGACAATCCAAATATGATTTTCTTAAATCCTGTTTTCTTCCTAAAAGGGAATCATTATTTGTTAGAGTCATTATTTATGCTCAAATACAAATCAAATTTTAAAAAGTATTTAGAATTGTTGGAAGAAACGATCAATGATCCACGTTTTCCTGTAAACGATAATATTGCTTCACTATCATTTCTTTATTTGTATAACAACAAATTAAACTATCATATATTGGAAGGTACTTTTGCGGAAAGCGAATACTTAATTCCAGAGATTTTAAATAAAATAAAAGTTCACAGTGAGCATTTGGATGAACACCATGAGATGATGTTCTATTACAAAATCGCCTGTATTTATTTTGGAAATGAAAAGTATC
>NZ_DASTTN010000546.1:0-6593 GCF_035760125.1 Flavobacterium sp. | reverse complement strand
GTATTCTAGGATCTTTAGCAGTGTGTACCGTTTTATATATTCTTTTTGGACATGTATTAACAGGTCTTGAACCAGTGGAATTTTTCAGAACTAGCGGTAAGGAAGCATCTGTTGCCAATGCAATCATACATGCTATGGGGGAAAGTTATAACTGGCTTGCTCAGTTTGTTACCGTTGCCATATTAGCAGGTTTTTCATCTGTTATTTTAGTGATGTTATTAGGACAATCAAGAGTTTTTTACTCTATGGGTAAAGATGGATTGCTTCCAAAAGCATTTAGTGATTTACATTCAAAATACAAAACTCCATACAAAGCGAATCTTGTTATTTTAGTAATTGTTGGAGCTTTTGCAGCTTTTATTCCTGGAGATATTGTTGGAGATATGACAAGTATTGGAACTTTATTTGCTTTTGTTCTTGTATGTATTTCTGTTATTATCTTAAGAAAAAAAGAGCCAAATATGGTAAGAGAATTCAAAACTCCACTTGTTCCTTTCGTACCGCTTTTAGGCGTATTTGTATGTTGCGCAATGATGTATGGTCTAGGTTGGACGAATTGGTTGAGACTTTTTGTTTGGATGGCTTTAGGAATCATTTTCTATTTTGCCTATGGAAAGAAGAACAGCACATTGAACGGCACTAAAGAATAATATTTAATTAACATAAAAAAGGGATTTTAAAGCTTAACCACTTTAAAATCCCTTTTTTTATTCTTTATAATTATTTTTTACAAATCAAAGACAGAAGTCCTTTTGGCCCGAATCAAATCTTTTAGCCTAATCCAAAAAGCCAACGTCAGATAAACTCCAAAACCCAATCCAGCGGTAACAAAAGAGATGTAGATAAAGAACAAACGAACATTTGTTACTCGCATTCCTAATTTATCAGCCAGACGAGAAGATACATGAAAACCGTATTTTTCTAAAAAGAATTTCAATCGTATTACTGCTCGCATTGGTTTGAATTATGAATTATAAGCAAAATTACAGAATCTTTTAATAACATCGGTTAATGTCTGATAAAGTTCTTAAATACGTTACTAAAAAACTAAACTTCCAACAGTACCATTCTTATTCCCAATTATTCTTCAGCAACTCCATTCCTATAGAGCATTCCAAGCATTTGTTTTTATTACAATATTCATTTTTAAGTTGCAAAAGAGATTGAGTTTCAAATGCATTTTTAGCCTTTAACCCAAACGAACTAAATTTCTCCACAATTGAATTCTTTTCAGACTCAATATCATTTAAAACAGCAATTAGATCTTCGGATATTTCCTTTCCTTGACTCTTGGCATACGCAAATTGAAGTGGAATAACAGTATTTAAAACTATCAAATCCATGAAAGATTTGGTTAAGGCTTTCTTTTTTTTCCGACTTTCTTTGTCGAATTGATAATGGGTTTGCCAATACTTAGAAACCGAAACACCTAAAACTTCATAAATAGCTTCAACAGAATTCAAGTCGCTTATTTTTGACAATAGATTTTGCTGTTTGTGATACAAATTTGCTAATTGTGAAAGCCGAATTGTTGGGAAATTATCTGGTCGATGTTTAAAAAACTGAACGGGTTCGATACAATTTTTCTCTATTTGGTACTTATGCAGCAAATAAAAATATCTGAATTTTAAATCTTTGAAATAGGCATCTTCCTTCTCAGTATCTAATAATCCCGCAGAACCAAAAAGCAAAGCTTCCAAATTTTCTACTTCAAAACATTCCTTTCGAATGACAGAAAAAGGAATAGATTGAGCAATCTTAAGAAATATTTCCCCATTCGTATTCAAACCAAAATTCTTTGCCAAAAGACAGAATAAAACTGCTTCCCAATCATTATTAGTCGACTCTAACAACTCCAAAACAGGTTTTGCTTTTCTTTCCAAACGTTCAAAAAACAAACGCTCCTGCCAATTTATTAATGTAAATTGAGGGATTTCTTTTATTTGCTTTTCGCAAAAAATCCAAGATTTGGGGGTCAATAACTTTTGATAATTGTTTACAATATCTGCGTCAACATAGTTTTTGAGTTCGAGAACTGGAATTTCTGAATTGTTACTTCTGTAAATTTCGGTATCGTGATTCCAAACGACATGCAAAATTACATTTTCATAACCTACATCTTTCTCATGATGATGTACATACCAATCGGATGATTTGACATGAATTTCGACATTTCCTGCCCACTTTTGATTTCCAATAGTAATTTGAGCATTAAAAAAATCAGGTCCTGCCAATTCTAAATACTGACCCACATTACTAATCGTGATTTCCTCTTGGCTGCAAGTTTTTAAATTTAAAGTATCAAACTTTTTAAACTTCCAAAGGTAGTGGAGAAAGTCTTCTTTCATTTTTTTTTAGATAATAGATTGAAAAGATGAGAGATAAAAGACTCATCCCGAAAACTAAAGTACTAAAAAAACAAACAACTTAACTTACAAAATTGAAAAAGACAGATATTTCTACAATTTTTAAAATCCTTAAAATAAATTAAGGTTCTAAGTTTCAGAATAGTATTAGAAATGATTATCTCAATAAATACAATTTGGCGCAAGCTCGCGCATCTGATAAAGCTTCGTGATGGTTTAGTTTTATATTCATTTCACGACAACAATCACTAAGTTTTGTTGGCTTCAATCCTTTTGATTTATATATTTTTACGGTACATTCCCAACGAGAACCTATATTCAAATCATCGTAGTTCAAACCATAAAGCGCCATTGATTTGGACAAAACATTACGGTCGAAGCTTTCATTATGTGCCACTACGACTCTATTTTGAAGCCTTTTTTGAATTTCAGGAAATACTTCGACAAACGTTTTGGAGTTTGCTGTGTCTATAGGATATATTCCATGCACTCGTATCGTGAAGGGATTATATTCATTATTGGGTGGTTTGATTAAAGTCACAAACTCATCCACAATAATGCCGTTTTCAACAGTGACAATACCGACCGAACAAGGATGATAAGCAGTTGCAGTTTCAAAATCTATAGCGGTGAAGGTCATAAGTATTTAAGATTTTAGACTGCAGATTTTATATAAACCATAAAATCTGCAATCAATATGAATTTATTTCATTGCCTTAATAATATCTGATTTTGTAATAATTTGATGGTTCCCGTTTTCAAGTTCTACCAAAACTGCATCATTATCTTTCGTGAAAAATTTAGAGACTTCCTCGATTGATGTGCTTAATTTAACAACAGGAAAAGGTTTTCCCATTACTTCTTTGATAGGCTTATCAATTACATTTTTATCAACCATATAACTTCTGAACAGATCAGTTTCGTCAACAGAACCAACAAATCCATTAATATCTACTACAGGAATTTGCGAAATATTATACTTACGCATACGGTCAATTGCATGCGAAACCAATTCCTCGGTACGAACTACAATCAAAGGCTTATCAATATGATCTTTGATCACATCTTCAGCTTTGGTTACATCCTCTTCTAGAAATCCTCTTTCTCGCATCCAGTCGTCGTTGAACATTTTACCCACATAACGGCTTCCAGAATCATGAAACAATACCACGACAACATCTTCTGGTTTGAAATGTTCTTTGAGTTGTAACAAACCTTTTATAGCAGCACCGGCTGAATTCCCGACAAATATTCCTTCTTCAAGGGCAATTTTTCGGGTATAAATTGCTGCATCTTTATCCGTTACTTTAGTAAATCCATCGATTAGCGAAAAATCAACATTCTTTGGCAAAATATCCTCACCTATACCCTCGGTGATATAGGAATAAATTTCATTTTCATCAAAAATACCGGTCTCGTGATATTTCTTAAACACCGAACCATAAGTATCTATTCCCCAGATTTTGATGTTTGGATTTTTCTCTTTCAAGAATTTTCCAACACCTGAAATTGTTCCCCCCGTACCTACACCAACTACAAAATGAGTAATCTTTCCTTCTGTTTGTTTCCAAATTTCAGGTCCTGTTTGCTCGTAATGCGCCAATGTATTGGATAAATTATCATATTGATTTACATACCAAGAGTTTGGTGTTTCTTCAGCTAATCTTTTGGAAACTGAATAATACGAACGGGGATCGGTTGGTTCAACATCGGTTGGACAAACCACCACTTTGGCACCAACTGCACGAAGAATATCCATTTTTTCTTTGGACTGCTTGTCAGATATTACACAAATCAATTTATATCCTTTGATAATGGCAACTAACGCTAATCCCATCCCTGTATTTCCGGAAGTTCCTTCAATTATAGTTCCACCAGGTTGTAAACGTCCGTCGGCTTCGGCATCTTCAATCATTTTTACAGCCATACGGTCTTTTACCGAATTACCCGGATTAAATGTCTCTACTTTAGCCAAAACCAAAGCATCTACTTCAGCAGTTACTTTATTGAGTTTTACTAATGGAGTATTCCCAATAGTTCCTAATATATTTTCTGAGTATTCCATTTTGTCTTTTTATTGGGGTTATTTTTCAAAACTATATTATCCCTATATAGTTATATATGAAACAAAATTAGTCGTTTTTTTTCAATTTAAAACAACTAAGTTCCAAATTAATTGAAGAAGTTCCAAACTAATCCAAAACGAATTAAGAAATCACGATACGGATAATCGGGTGCCGATAAGTAATTATTTTTAGAAAACAATGAGTTGAAATGTTCTGCCTTCAAATAGATTCGAGTACGCTGAATTTTTGCATTTACAAAAAAATCAAGAAGCGGATAATTCCCAATCTTCACTCTATCTTGAACAAAAAACTCACCAATCAAAGGATTATAGCTATCACTATGATAACTGGTAAAATAATTCAGCTCCACACCTGTTTGGAAAAACAATTTTTTTTCAAACATATGATTCGAATAATACAAGGTGTTTCTGGTCACAAATTCAGGGACATTCAAAATAAGATCTGGTTGATCTACTTTTTGGAATAACAAAGTATTGTCTAAAGCCCATTTGCCAAATACAAACTCTCTTGAAACCTTAAGAGATACATAGTTAATTAATTTACCATATTGAGCCGGAGCCACTATTTGTGTGCTGTCATTTCGTTCTGTTGCCGTTGATATATCAGCAAAATACAAATGATCATTTATAGAATTCAGTTGCAAAGACAATGACACCCATTTGGTATCTGCATTCACACTGATAGCGTTTATTTTTTCATTTACAAAATCGTTTGACCAATTGTATTTTCTATAACTACTTTGGTACAAATTATAATTATTGTTCGGCAATTTATTCATGATTTGATATCTAAATGAGATTTGATTCTCATCATTAATATCATACACCGCCGATGCATCAAGATTGAATAAATTTTGATCCGTAACTGATTTAGAGTATAAAAACTTTCCGTTCCATTTGTCCTTGCGATAATTGTATTGTCCACCAACAGTGTTTATGGTTTGGCTTAACAAATTTGGAACGGTTTCCGTATCCAAATACAAAATATTATTATAGAAATAATTGGAATGTAAATCATCAACGAAAAAAGTAAAAGCTCCCAAAGTCATGTTCTCATACACCAACCCCAGTTTGTTGTACATTTTATTGTAGGTCGTTTTATCATTAATACCGCTGGTCACGAAAGATTCACCATAGCGATCTACAATTACTCCACCAACTGTTGAAGCTATCGTTTGTTGAGTATAATCAAAATAAATATCCTCATAATTAAACTGTTCAGTAACATATAAATTATTGCTGCCTTTTTTTGGATTTATTCTAAAGGTTTGATCCACAAAAAAACGTTTTCCTTTAAGCAAAGACATCGCATCCTCAAAATAAACACCCAATCGAGCTCTATTATCAAACGCTGGATCACCGCTTTCAAAATCACTTACATTACTAATCCCGCCATTTTCCTCGTTCTGAATCTTCTGGGCAACATAATGTGCATTGGCAACATAACGCCCGTCTTTGGTATTATAACTCGTCGTAAATCTAAAATTATTTGTTCTGGATTCATGGTTGATGTACCTACCTTCCGATCGCAAAGCTTTGTAGGCAATAGAAAAATTCAGTCTTGGAGACGGATTTATGGCAAAATAAGAATCTGCCGACTGACCTCTTTGTATCGTTGTTTTAAAATACAACTCGGTTACAGGAGTCGCTACATTCGCATATCTAATATCTTCAGCCTTGCTATAATTAAACTGTTTTGCTTTAAATCCAAATTCTGGATAAGGTGAAAAACCATTAAGACCGTATTGAAGTGTATTATAGGTTTGTCCCTCATTGGAAAAACTCAAAAGACCAAAATTATCTTTCCTCAAATAATTATGGCCATATGCCTTTCTGATAGATTGAGTTGTATCAATATAAGTTGTATCCTTATTCAACGAAATAACCTGATACATATCATAAGTTGCCTCTGGCGCTTTTTTCTTCTTTATGGAATCCGAAGAATTATATTTACTATTATAATCAATTTCTTTAGCACTATTAACCTGTTTATTTCTCTGCGAAAACAGAAGGACCGGAAAAGCTAAAAAAAACAACGAAAAGAAAATTCTCATTTGAAAAGGTTATAATTAGGCAATTATTTTACTTATATATCGAGCAAAGGTAAAGGATAAAAACGTATAAATAAAAAAACACCTCAA
>NZ_DASTTN010000545.1:0-12040 GCF_035760125.1 Flavobacterium sp. | reverse complement strand
AAAAACACCATTACTTTAAAATCGGCATCGTGATTCGAACAATCAGCCCATGCTTGCGCTACGGCTTTTTTTTCTTCTAAAGTAATCGAAACCCCTTCTCCTGTAGAGCCGTTTATAAAGGCTCCTGTGATTTTATTTTGTTTTAAAAATGCGTAATATCCTGGTATTAAGCTAACATCTAATTTTCCGTTTTTATCAAAAGGTGTAAATGGTGCAGCTATAAGCCCTTGTAAGTGTTGAATTTTCATGATGTTTTTTTGTTAAATTATGGGTGTTATTTGACTAAGCCGAAAATTTTTGAATTTTCGACTCAATCAATAACAGTAAGTTTTTAATCTAAATTAGTACCCAGGATTTTGAGTAACTTTTGGATTGTAATTAATTGTGTTTTGAGATATTGGGAATAATATCTGCTTTCCTGTCATAGAAGGGAGGTTACCCGTTTTATTGAAACGAACTAAATCCCACCATGCTTTTCCTTCGAAAGCCAATTCTTTTAGACGCTCATTCAAAATAACATCATCATTTGCAGCTTTTGAAGAATTTGTGAACGAAGCAGTTGCATCAGCTCTTTTCATGACTTGATCCATCTCTACCGTTGGGTCTTGCCCCAAAGCGTTCTTTATTTCGGCTTTCATCAATAAAATATCAGCCCAACGATAAATAATGATATCACTTGTAAATCGTCTTAAAGTACCATCCACAGTCCCATTATATTTCATTAACCCCGTAACAACATCAGCAGTGTTTGCGGAATTTCTCAGAGTTAAATAAGTAGCATCTTTTCTAACATCAGTAGCTGCAAAGTTAAAGTGAGCAGGGTCTGGCTGCACTCTTGAAATACCGGCATTTCCAGAACCAGAACCAAGAGTACCAAACATTGCAGTTGCTTCAGCTGTAGTTGCTCCAGGATAATCTGAAGGACCAACATACATAAATGAATTCCAGTTATCTGATAAGTTTGAAGGAACATCAGTCAGTGAATAACGAACAGCAAAAAGCACTTCACTATTTCCTTTATTAGTATAACTGAATACATCTTTAAAATTAGGAAGTAAAGTGAATCCTGCAGGAATAGCGTTTATAGCGCTTAAAGCAGCATTCAAATCTGTAGCTCCTCCATTTAATTGTTTTGCAGTCCACAAATTAACTTCTGCTTTTAGAGCATTAGCAGCCGATTTAGATAATTGTACTTTATTGATATTCTCGTCAGGAAAATTAGCAAGTGCCGATTCAATATCCGATTTGATGAAAGCAAAAGTCTCCTCCAAAGTATTACGAGGAACTATATATTCATTTTGATTCGTGTTTTCTGTTGGAGTTGTCACAATTGGAACACCTCCCCAAGAACGAGCCATAATGAAATAAGCTAATGCTCTCATTGTATAAGCTTGAGCAAGATATCTTTTTTGTTCTTTTACAGTAGTAGAACTAAAAGTAATCGTAGGAACGTATTTTAAAATCAAATTTGCCTGTTGAACAACTGTATACAACCCAGCCCATTCTACATCAACATTTTGAGCAGTAAGATTGTTATTATAGTAATTGGCATAATTCAATGGTGATTGAACTCCTCCTTTAATTTCGGCACTTCTAGAACCTCCCAATAAATAATAGTTTTGTTGGGTTTGAGTTCTAAAGTTAAAGTACATTCCATTAACGGCTGCCTTTGCATCATCCTCGGTTTTCCAAAAGGCATTTGAAGTGATAAGACTTTCAGATTCTAAGTTTAAGTCGTCTGCACAAGAACTCATTAGTGAGATACAAGCGAACAACAAAGAATACAATATATATTTATTTTTCATGATGTTTAATATTAAAATTTACAGACTAACATTTAATCCAAGTATAATATTTCTTGGTACAGGATATGTTCCTGTGGCTCCTGCAGAATTAAGACCTTGGCTTGAACCACCATCAATCCCTTGAACTTCAGGATTCAAACCTGTGTAATTAGTAAAATAATAAAGATTACTTCCAGTTAGATAAAGACGAGCTGATGCTAATTTTATTTTGTTGGCAAAAGAAGCAGGAACGGTATATCCTAGTGTAATTTCTCTTAGACATAAATAATCACCACTCTCATAATAACGGCTATTCCCTTGAAACATATTTGTGTTATAAGCTGCTCCACTGGCCTCAGATCTAAATAAATTGTTTTGATTCGTTTGATCTGCCCAACGGTAACGAGGTACATCTGTAATATCCCCTTCTTTTTGCCAAGACTGTAAGCTTTCTGCTAACAATCCGTAGTTACCTTGAAACTGTCCTATAAAACGAGCTCTTGCTTCATTATATATTGTTGCTCCCAAAGAATAATCTGTTCTAACCACTAATGAAAATCCTTTATAACTTACATCAAAATTAAAACCTCCAACATATTTAGGAAACATATTCCCCATATACGTTCTGTCCTTACTATCAATTATACCATTAGCATCTGTATCTTCAAAAACAGCGTCTCCTGGATATTTAATTCCGTTTGGATTTCCTCCGCTTGCTGCTGTTTTGGTTACGTAAGTATCTCTTGTTGTAGCATTATAAGCATCAGCTTGAGCTTGAGTAGAAAGAATATACAATTGTTTATGTGCATAAAAATCACCTATTTTTTGTCCTTCTTGCAAACCTCCAACATATGCATATGATCCGCTTGCTGCATCCCAAATTTGAGTTCCACCAATTCTGTTGTTTAAATTTCCATTGTAAGGAAGTTTTTCAACAACATTTGTATTGTGAGAAATGATAAATCCAGCATTAATTTTTAGATCATTTTGATTATAAATTGTCGTTGCCAATTCCATTTCGAAACCTTTACTTCTTAAACCACCAAGATTGGTCAATACTGTTGAGAATCCACTATTCGAAGGCAAAGTCAAATTGGTCAACAAATCAGAAGTTAATTTGTTATAAAAATCACCAATTAATCTAATTTTATCTTCGTTAATTCCTAAATCAAATCCAATATTATTTGTTTTTGATTGCTCCCATTTCAAATTAGGATTTGCAATTTGTGAATTAACAATGGCAGATTGTCCATTATAATTGTTAGCAATTCCATTTGTAGAACCTGAATACAATCCTCCTGCTTGAAAATCTCCTAGAGTTCCCAAATTTCCATTGATACCAAAACTACCTCTCAATTTTAATGAAGAAATAACTGTTGGCATTACCTTCCAAAATTCTTCTTCATGAGCATTCCATCCTACTGATACACCAGGGAAGAAACCATATTTATTGTCTGGTCCTAAATTTGAAGCACCATCATATCGAAAAGAACCAGTGAATAAGTATCTGTTCTTGTAATCATAATTCAATCTTCCGAAAACACCATTAATAACCAATTTTGTATTATTGGCATAAACTGAAACTGGAATTGGAGACGAATCTAATGTTTGTGCTAAATCTGAAGGGCTTCCTTTTCCTGAAGCATTAAATGCTTTTATTGTTCTTGCATAATTTGAAGCTCCTAATTTTGCTTCAAAATTTCCAACTTCATCTAATGATTTTTTATAGGTAAAAACACCCTCGAATTGAGTTTGAAAATAGCGATTATTTACTTGCGATGCTGGACGAGTATTGTCAACTATCCCTGTACTTCCACTTAAAAAAGCCTGTTGAAAAACATTACCCGAATCATTTTCACTATACAATGACATAGAAGGCACAAAATTCAAATCTTTTATAATTCTCAAATCCCCATCAACAGTCAATTGCAATTTTTCATTTTGATTAATCCCTTTCACTTTACCCATTTGGTATAATGGATTTCCGTTAACATTATTCTGCCCAGGTGCTAAAGTCCCGTCTTCCAATAAAAATTTTGTAGTTGGAGCATTTCCTAAATATCTATTAAAGACAACGCTATTGCTTACTACTTGATTATTATTAGATCTAGAATATAACATTTTACCACCTAAGGTAAAATTATCCGCCAATTTAAACGAAGCATTTAACTTTGATGTAAATCTTTCGTAACCGGTAAAGATTGTTATACCATCTCCTTTTAAATATCCCAAACTTAAATCGAAAAGAGCATTATCTGTTCCTCCGCTAAAATCCAAATAATGATTTTGAGTTATGGCATCTTGAAACAAAACATCATTCCAATCTGTACTTTGAAACATAATAGTATTGGCAGCATTAAGAGGATCGGCCATTTCTTGCCATCCTTTGGCTTGCAACGACGCAATAGTTTCTGCAGACAAATTTGATTTCAATAATGTTGCAAATGGAGTACTAGGTGTTAAATTATTCCCAGTACCATAAGGAGTTGCCCCAATTAATTGATTGGCTCTTGCATTTGGTTGAGTTCCTCCCAAAATTTCAGAAGCATTTTGAACTCCTAAACGAGACAATCGTATAAAATCTTCACCTCCCAAAAAATTATATTTTTTTGCAATTTGGCTGAATTGAGAAGAATAACTATATGAAATTTTAGTTTTCCCAACTTTACCAGTGGAAGTAGTAATAATAACAACACCATTTGACCCTCTAGCACCATAAATGGAAGTTGATGCCGCGTCTTTCAACACTTGTAGAGAAGCTATATCTGTTGGGTTTATATCATCTATTTGAGTACGAATTACCCCATCTACAATATATAATGGTGTAGCACCACTAGGATTGTCGATTGAAGTTCCTCCACGAACTAAAATATTGGATGCTTTCCCTGGCTGACCAGATGCTGTACGAACAACAACACCACTCACATTCCCTTGCAATGCTTGGGTTACGTTAGAATAAGGTATGTTTTCCAAAACCTTTTTGTCTAATTTTGAAACCGAAGTAGTTACTGTTCTTCTATTTTGAGATCCATATCCAACAATAAGAACCTCATTCATTTGCTGTCCAACTTCTTTTAAAACTACATTCAAAAAATCGTCATTTACAATTTTAACTTCTTGATCTTGCAACCCTATATAAGTAACAACCAATACAGTAACATTATCAGGAATTTCAATTTCAAAAGAACCGTCAACATCTGTTTGTGTTGAAAATTTAGTTCCCTTGCCTAAAATATTTACTCCAGGTAATGACTCTCCTTTTTCATTGGTGACTTTTCCTTTAATTTTCCTATTGATAGGTGCAATTGTACTTTTCTTTGTAGTCTCTTCTTTTGGAATTAAAGAAATGGTTTTACCTTGAATAATCCATTTTACAGATGATTCCTTAAAAGCTTCTTGCAATACTTTTTCGATTGAAGCATTTTTAACATCAATTGATATTGGCTTCACATTCTTTAAAATAGTAACGTCATAGAAAAAAACGTAGGTTGTTTGTTCTTTAATAACTGACAAAACTTTTTTTGCTGACACATTCTTTCCAGAAAAAGTTATCGTTTGAGAAGATACTGCTGCCGATACATTGAGCGTAAGAGCAATTATCAATATGGACGTTAATTTCATAACTTTCCAGAATTTAGGTGTAAGCCAAGAATTTCTTGACTTGCATTTTGGTAATAATTTCATACTTTTGTAATGATTTTGGTTAATAATAAATTTTCCTTGCTTGGTCTATTTATATGTTTTTCAAGTCATAGTTCCTTTGTACTAAGGAACAAGCCAGCGAATGCTTCCAACATCTGCTGGCTTTTTTATTGAATTACAAATAAATATTTTATAAAATGAGTTTCCTCGATTTGGCTTTTTTCTTAAGGCATTACTCTCAAAACTTTGCCTTCTATTTTAAAATGAATATTATTTCCTTCTAAAATTTTCAATACTTGTGATAGTTCTAAGTCACGATTTATTTCACCTTCAAAATTTCTGGAAACAACCCCTTTCTCGAAAACAATATCTACATCATACCATCGGCTTAATTGACGCAGAACAGTTTCTAGACTTGCATTGTTAAAATAAAACATGCCTTTTTTCCAAGCCATCACTTCATCAAAATTATCAAGCTCCTTAACAGCTACAGCCCCAGTATTTTTTATTTCGGCTTGCTGACCCGGTTTTAAAAGCACTTTTTTATCTTTTTTGCCTACCAAGACACTACCTTCTAAAAGTGTGGTATTAATTTCACTTTCATCATCATAACTATTGATATTAAAATGAGTTCCCAATACCTTCACTTCAACATCCTTAACACTTACTGTAAAAGGTCTGCTTTTATCTTTGGCCACCTCAAAATAAACTTCTCCTTTTATTGAAACTTTCCTTTCATTAGCTGCAAAAGAAGTTGGAAATGTAATTGAGGAAGAAGCATTAAGCCAAACTTTTGTACCGTCTGACAATTCTAATTTATATTGTCTCCCTCTCGGTGTAGTCATAATATTAGTAACTGCTTTAGCATTGTTCTCTCCCTTATAAACCAATTCCCCATCTTTTTTTGAAACAGCTGTATTACTTTGATTGGCCAAAACGCCATTGGCTACACTATCCAAAACAATTTGAGAACCATCTGCCAATGTAAGTATGGCACCCGTTCTTCCTGGAGGAATAATATTCTTTTCATTATTAACTACAACAGGAGCATTATTATCTTTTTGTGAAAATTTAAAATATCCAAGTCCAAGAACAACTACGACACTTGCAGCAACAACCAATCTTTTCCAATTAAATAAAGTAAAGTCGGCTTCTTCTTCTTCAATTTCAATTTCCTTATTAGCATTCATTTTCTCTCTAAGCGATTGAATAAAATGCTGAGTCGATTCTAGACTCTCACTAATAGGTTCTATACTTTCATAATTTTCACGAAGGATATAATCCAAATCATCCGCATATTGAGGATCATCAATCATTTTTAATAATTGTGTTTTTCCTTCAGGAGATATTTCCCCTAAAACAAACTGGTACATAAGTTCTTTAAACACTTCTTTTTGATACATAACTAAAAGATTTAAGCCTTGTAAGGATGTCCTTCATATATAAAGACGAGGATACTTTACTAAAGTGGCAATGAAAATGAAAAAAAAAATTAAAAAAAGAGTAAAAAAATAATTAGAGCTCAAAAAATATCATAAAAAGCTAGCAACAAAGGAATACATTCCTAGACAAATTAAGACTAATAAACCAAGACCATAATGCTTGTTAAGATAGACTCTCATGAAGTTTAACGCTTCTAACAAATGCCATCTAATAGTTCTTTTGGCCAAACCTAATTCTTCACTAATAAAATCAGCATCTTTGCCTTCTATACGGCTCAATAAAAAAATTGTACGCCTTGGCTCTGACAAAAGATTGGCTCCTTCTTGTATAATTTTATTTAATTCTTGGAATTCATATTGATCATCAGGTTTCAAAAACATTTCCTGGAGTTTCTCTCCTTTAAAGGTTTCTGTCTCAATCAATTTTTTGCGAATGTGGGTGATAATTAAATTACGACTCACTATAAAAAGGTAGTTGTCAAAACTTTTGACTTCGGTCAACCTTTCTCTTTTATCCCAAATTTGAATAAATACATCTTGAGTCAATTCTTCTGCAACAGGATATGATTTTACAAAACTAAGGGCGTGTTGCAATACTTTCTGCCAATATTTTTCAACAAGACGAGAGTAGACTAATTCATTGCCTGAAGCTACATTCAATAAAACCACAGATTCATCTGATGACATTAAGGGAGAATTCATAAAGTTTTTAGGGGGTAACTTAATTTGTTAAATTAATTGGGACAAACTTAACAAAAAAAAAAAATCCTTCAGCTAGATAATTTTAAAAAAGATTAAATAATTAACAACAAATCAATAAATAACAATGATATTTGAGAGAAAAAAGAAACATTGTCAAAAAAATATTCAATTAAATCAAAAAATTATTTAACAATCATTTTTCTTCCAAAATTGGATCTAAATTTATTTTTTAACCCTCGAATAAAACAAAGTAAACTTTCAATTCAAAATTCTCAAAAAATTTAGTTTAATATGTTCTTTCAAAAGACAATTAATGCTGTATCAATTTCTAAAAGTTGCAAAACAACACCAAGTCCATTATATTTGGCTGAACGTTTAGGAAGAAAGTTGCAGAGTCATATGCTTTTATGTCAAAGTGTTTTTTACACATTCGGCAAACATATTTTCATTTGAGGCAATGATCAACAAACCGATTTATTAATGAAACCACAAAAGACCAAATCTTAATGAATAACATTTCTCCATCAATAACACAAAATTCGAAATCCATACTCAATGCCGCAGTGATTGTAGCAGCTCTTGGCTATTTTGTTGACATTTATGATTTATTACTTTTTGGAATCGTTCGTACTGATAGTCTAAAAGATCTTGGAATAACAGGAGATGCTGTCCGAAACCAAGGAGAATATCTTATCAGTATGCAAATGTTTGGGATGCTTTTTGGTGGGATTTTGTGGGGTATTTTAGGAGACAAAAAGGGGCGAATATCGGTCTTATTTGGCTCTATTTTACTGTATTCAGTGGCTAATATTGCCAACGGAATGGTAACTACCGTTGATGGATATGCTTTTTGGAGATTGATTGCAGGAATTGGGCTTGCGGGTGAATTGGGAGCTGGAATTACCTTGGTTGCCGAATCCTTACCCAAAGATAAACGTGGCTACGGAACTATGATTGTAGCTTCTGTTGGTGTTTCTGGAGCTGTTGCTGCTTATTTGGTCTATCAGTTTTTCCAGGATTGGCGCTTGTGTTATTATGCAGGAGGCGGTCTTGGCATTTTGTTATTATTTTTAAGAATCAGCATTACCGAGTCGGGAATGTTCAAACAAATACAGCAAAGCGATGAAAAGAAAGGAGACTTCCTGTCTTTGTTTACCAATTCAAAAAGATTTTCTAAATACCTTCAATGCATACTTATTGGAATTCCGCTTTGGTTTTTGGTGGGTGTTTTGATCACATTCTCACCCGAATTTGCAAAAGCACTCGGTGTACAACAAGCCGAAACCATCGCTGCCGGAAAAGCAATTGCCTTTTGCTACACTGGTTTAGTTTTTGGGGATATTGCCAGCGGATTATTAAGCCAATGGCTAAAAAGTCGAAAAAAAATTATGCGCCTGTTTTTGATTTTTAACCTAATCATGGTTTTTGTTTATTTGAATGCTTACGGAATTTCTGCTTCAACTTTTTATTTACTTTGTTTTGCAATGGGAGTTTCTGTTGGATATTGGGTTTTATTTGTGACCATTGCAGCCGAGCAATTTGGAACCAACATCAGGGCTACTGTAACGACTACAGTTCCCAATTTTGTTAGGGGTTCGCTCCCGCTAATTATTTTGATTTATAGCTTTTTTCGTGATCGCCTTTTTGAAGGTGACATTCTCAAATCGGGAATGATTGTTGGCTCCTTATTATCAATAGTTTCCCTATTGGCACTGTGGAAATTAAAGGAGACTTTCCATGTAGATTTGGATTATACCGAGAAACAATCATAAACTTGATTCAACATCAGTTAGCGGACAAACGACAACAAATTCAATAAAATTTGTTATATTTGCAAGGAAATATAGAACATGAAATTATTTAGTACATTCCTATTTTTCATCTTATTTCAAGTGGGTTTTGCACAATCAGCTGAATCTTATTTTGAAAAAATCAGAAATAATGAAGCTGAACTTACGGCTTTCTTTGCCCAAATGCCCAAAGGTGGCGATTTGCACCATCATTATTCCGGTTCAATTTATGCTGAACCATTATTAGTTCACGCCATTGCCAAGGATTTTTATCTGAACACACAAACCATGACTGTTAGCCAAGAAAAACAGAATGGAAGTGATTGGTTGTTATTTTCTACCTTGCAAAAAAATGGTGAATTGGATGTCTACAAACAAAAAATAATGCATAAATGGTCTGTCAAAGATTATAATAATGTTGACTACCCTTCGGATAAATTATTTTTTGAATCCTTTATGAAGTTTGAACCTGCCACAAACAACAATTTTGAAGCCGGTTTATTGGAACTAAAAAACAGGGCTATCAAAGAAAATGTAAGCTATATCGAAACCCAATTATCGACTATTCCTTGCGCCATAAAAACGGATGATTTAGCAAAATACAATACCAATTTAAGAAAATTTGCGGCAAGTAAAAACGAAAAAGCCATTATGCAATCTTTGGATTCCTTGTATGCAATTTTTATTCAAAAAGAAGCCAAAAAATATGCAGCCGATTTCAACAACAACTTTGTTGCCAAAATGCACAAAGAGCTTAAAATAGATGACAGCCAATTCACAATGCGCTATCAAAATTTTGTTTTGCGCTTTATGGAACCTGTGGATTTATTCAAAAATTTAATGGTTGCTTTTATCTCTGCTGATAGCAGTCCGTTGATGGCGGGTGTTAATATCGTTTCTCCCGAAGATGGTGAAACTTCAATGAAAGATTATTGGTTACACATGGTTATGTTCAAATATTGTCACAACCGTTTCCCAAAAGTAAAATACTCCATGCATGCTGGTGAACTTACACTGGGATTAGTTCGCCCCGAAGAATTGTCTTGGCATATCAATGCGGCTGTTTATACTGCTGGCGCCAATAGAATTGGACATGGAGTTGATATGGCCTATGAAGAAAAGAGTTATGATTTAATGCGCTATATGGCTAAGAATAACATTCCGATCGAAATTAATCTTACCAGTAATGAGTTCATTATAAAAGTAAAAGAAAACCGTCATCCTATTTTATTGTACAAAGAATTTGGGGTGCCAATTGTCATAAGTACAGACGATGCCGGAATATTGAGAACCAATATGACAGAGCAATATGTTTTATTGGCCAAAAGATACCCGACCATTTCTTATGCTGACATTAAACAATTTGTTTATAACAGCATCAACTACAGTTTTATCCAAGATTCTGCAGTGAAAAAACAATTAGTTCAAGATTTGGATAATCGTTTTAAAGCTTTTGAGGCTGATTTTCCTTTGAAATAAAAACTTTTTTTTCCATTACACTCCATTCATTGACAAAAGGGTATTTTTTTAATAAAAATTTAACAAGATTAATATTTATTAAAAAAAACATATATTTGAAACATATTCTCAAAAAGACCACATGTTTTTTATTAACCAACCCTTTAACCAAGTCTGAAAAATGAAAAAAACTACTTTAACTATTATTTCCTGCCTGTTTACCTTTTTTATATATTCTCAAGAAGAAGAAATGCAAAAGAAAATAGATTCTATTGAAAAAACTTTCAAATACGAACATGGCTCCATTAATTTAAAAAATGGAATAGGAAAAATAAATATCCCAAATGGTTTTAAATATCTAAATTCAGTACAAGCAGAAAGAGTATTGGTTGATTTATGGGGAAATCCAAAAGGAGAAAATTTATCTCTAGGCTTACTATTACCCGAAAACCAAGGAGTAATGAGCCAAACAGGTTACGTATTCAATATAGAATATGACGAAATTGGACATGTTGAAGACGATGATGCAGATGACATCAATTATGATGATTTGTTAACCGAAATGCAAAAGGAAACAATCGAAGAAAACAAAGAGAGACAAAAAGAAGGATATGAACCCGTAACAATTGTAGGATGGGCAGCAAAACCATTTTATGACAAAGACAGGAAAATATTGCACTGGGCCAAAGAAATAAAATTTGGAAAAAGCTCAATAAATACGCTAAATTATAATGTTAGAATCCTAGGCCGAAAAGGGGTTTTAGTATTAAATGCAATTGCAACCGAAAATGAATTACCTCTTGTACAAAAAGACATTAGTAAAGTGCTTGACATTGTACAATTTAATGACGGTTATAAATATGAAGATTTCGACTCTAATGTAGATGAAGTGGCCGCGTGGACAATTGGAGGTCTTGTAGCTGGAAAAGTCCTAGCCAAAGTAGGCTTCTTTGCTATTTTTGCCAAATTTGGGAAACTAATTGTACTTGGTCTTTTAGGCTTCTTTGGTGCTTTCAAAAATAAAGTAAAAGGATGGTTTTCTAAAAACAAGAATCCTGAAAATGAAGAAGAACCGAGAGAGTTGGAAGAAACAGTTGCCCAAATTGAAGAAACAGAAAAAATAGAAGAGCCTGAAACTGTAGATAAAGAACTTTAATACAACTTTTATTCAAAATAATTCTAAGCCCCAATTTCGGGGCTTTTTTTTATAAAAGAAAAGATA
>NZ_DASTTN010000544.1:0-4506 GCF_035760125.1 Flavobacterium sp. | reverse complement strand
GATGGAATGATCGATGGTGGTGAAACAATACTACAGGCTAAATCAACTGATAACACCTATGACAGCAATTCAATTGCCAATGGAACTGTTGTTTCTGTATTGGTAGAAACCACTAATGGTTGTACCGATTCTGACTCAACTGCTGCTATAGTATATGCTAATCCAACTGCCGATTTACAAACATCAGGCGTATGCGCCGGAGCCAGTGCTGTCTTTACAGCAACTCCAAATGGAAATGGCGAACAATACACTTTCTGGTTAGATGCCGATTCTGATGGAATGATCGATGGTGGTGAAACAATACTACAGGCTAAATCAACTGATAACACCTATGACAGCAATTCAATTGCCAATGAAACTGTTGTTTCTGTAATGGTAGAAACCACTAATGGCTGTACCGATTCTGACTCAACTGCTGCTATAGTATATGCTAATCCAATTGCCGATATACAAACCACTAGTGTATGCGTTGGAACCGATGCGATCTTTACAGCAACTCCAACTGGAAATGGCGAACAATACACCTTCTGGTTAGATGCCGATTCTGATGGAATGATCGATGGTGGTGAAACAATACTACAGGCCAAATCAAATGACAACACCTATAATAGCAATACGATTGCCAACGGAACTGTTGTCTCTGTATTGGTAGAAACCACTAATGGTTGTATGGGTTATGACTCAACTGCAGCTATAGTAGAAAATTGTGGCTACGGTTGTACCCCTGGATTCTGGCAAGGAGGTAAAGGTAAAACATTATGGGATAATTCAAATGATCAAATTGCTCAAGCAGTTGGTTTCACTACAAATACAGATATTTCCCTAGTTCTACCTGGGGTAGCCGGTAAATGTGATATTCCATCTACTCTTAAAATGGTTGATGCTATTACATTAGGAGGTGGTAACTGTAGAAAATTGATAAGACACGGTGTAGCAGCAATATTAAACGCTACTACTTTAGCCGAGTATCCATTGCCTACTGGTATAAATGATGTTAATGCATTGAAAGCAGCCATAATAGCAGCCGTAAATAATAAATGTGGATGTGAACCATTGGCTAGTCAACTTGCAGCGAATAATGAATTGAATCATGATCTTTGTGGTACCATAACAACTGATGTAATTGATCAATTAAAAACTAATGCCGAATTGAATACTACTGCTAAAAGAAATGAAGTAGGTAGTTTTACAGCGTCTCCAGTTCCTTTCAGAGACCAACTTACAGTAAGCTATGATCTTAAATTTGTTACAGATGTAAAAATTGAGGTATTCAATACAAAAGGGCTTGTGGTAGCATCTAACTACGACACTAATGGCTACTTGAACAAATCAGTTTTACTAAACATCCCATACACTGGTCAAGAAGAAGTTTATGTGATAAAATTGACTACCAATAGAGGAAGCAGTACCAAAAAAGTAATTTCTTCCAGATAATTTAACTAATTTTAAAGTAAAAAGCATCCGCCACAAACGGATGCTTTTTTGTGCTTAAAAAGTTTTTCTTTCTAAAAAAGAACATCATTGGAAAAACCAATAATTCAAACACATCAGAAAACAAAAAAGGCTTTCCTAGAAAAGCCTTTTTAATTTTATGAACAATAGAAACTACTTTGTCAAAAGTAATTCTCTGTATTTAGTCAATGTCCAAAGTTCATTATCAACCAATAACTCTAGCTTGTCACAATGATTTCTAATGATTTCAAAATATGGTTTTACATTATTACAATACGCTTCGGCCATTGCATGTGCATCAGTCAAATTATTGGCTTTCTTTCTTTCTTCAGTCATTTGTTCTACCTTAGAATTAATTCCTTCAATATGTCCTGAAATCTCTTTTATCAATATAATTTGCTCTTTGGCAATGGATTCAAATTCAGATCCAAAAATATCTTTCAATCCTTTTACATTTTCAATCAAAGTATTTTGATATTTAATAGCCGTTGGAATTACATGGTTCTTTGAAATATCACCTAGAACTCTACCTTCAATCTGAATCTTTTTGGTGTATTCCTCCAATTCAATTTCGTAACGAGCTTCCACCTCAATCTGATTCATAATTCCCATTTCTGCAAATAAATCAATCGCTTGTTTTGAAGCTCTTGCTTTCAAAGCTTCTGGAGTAGTTTTAAAATTGCTCAACCCTCTTTTTGCAGCTTCATTTTGCCAGGCTTCACTATAGCCATCTCCTTCAAAAAGAATTTTTTTAGATTGTTTGATATATTCTCTTAAGACATTGAAAATCGCATCATCTTTCTTCATGTCTTTGGATTCAATTAAATCATCAACGGCAATTTTAAAATCTTTAAGCTGTTTTGCCACTATGGTATTCAAAGTAGTCATTGCATTCGAGCAGTTTGCTGAAGAACCTACCGCCCTGAATTCAAATTTATTTCCTGTGAAAGCAAATGGTGAAGTTCTATTTCTATCAGTATTATCCAAAAGGACATCTGGAATTTTACCAACAACATTTAGTTTCAAATCGGTCTTTTCCTCTGGCGATAATTTCCCTGTAGACACTCCTTCCAATTCGGCCAATACTTTTGTTAATTGTTCCCCAATAAATACCGAGATAATTGCTGGAGGTGCTTCATTGGCCCCTAATCTATGATCATTACTTGCTGTTGCTATTGAGCCTCTTAATAAAGCCTCATAATCATTCACAGCTTTAATGGTGTTGATGAAGAAAGTCAAAAACTGTAAATTAGTCATTGGTGTTTTGCTAGGGCTCAATAAGTTTACCCCAGTATCTGTAGCCAGCGACCAGTTATTGTGTTTTCCAGAACCATTTACTCCTTTAAAAGGTTTTTCATGAAGCAATACTTTCAAATCATGACGTTCAGCCACTTTTTGCATTACATCCATAAGTAAACAGTTATGGTCTACTGCCAAATTTGTTTCTTCAAAAATAGGTGCAAATTCAAATTGATTCGGCGCCACTTCGTTATGACGTGTTTTTACCGGTATTCCCAGTAACATACATTCCTGTTCCAAATCTCTCATATACGTTAAAGCACGAGTTGGAATAGACCCAAAATAATGATCATCCAACTGTTGTCCTTTGGCAGAAGTATGCCCCAATAAGGTTCTACCTGTCATGATAAGATCTGGGCGAGAATTGGCCAACGATCTATCTATCAAAAAATATTCTTGCTCCCAGCCCAAAGTAGCTGTCACTTTCTTAACATTTTTATCAAAATATTTACAAACTTCAGTCGCAGCTTCATCCATAGCCGATAATGCTCTTAACAACGGAATCTTATTATCCAAAGCTTCTCCTGTATAGGAAATAAAAATAGTTGGAATACATAATGTCGTTCCAAAAATAAATGCAGGTGAAGTAGGATCCCAAGCAGTATATCCTCTTGCTTCAAATGTGTTTCTTATTCCACCATGAGGAAAACTGGATGCATCAGGCTCTTGTTGAACCAACTGTGCACCACCAAATTTTTCCAATGGATCACTTCCGTCATAAGAAGTTTCAAAAAAAGCATCATGTTTTTCTGCTGTTGTTCCAGTTAGAGGCTGAAACCAGTGCGTATAATGGGTTACACCTTTAGACAAAGCCCACTCTTTCATCCCCATGGCAATATAATCTGCCAATTTTCTATCGATTTTAGTTCCGTGTTGAACCGCACCTTGTACTCCCTTAAAAGCATCTGAAGTCAAATATTGCTTCATAGCCTTATCATTGAATACATTAGCTCCAAAGAGAACTGATTTTCTTCCTGTCTCCTGAAACTCTACTAACTTTCTATTTGAAGCTTCTTTTAAAGCTTGAAAACGAATTGATGACATATGATAAATCTTAAATTAATAATCATTAATAAACGTATACAAATATAAATTATTCTGCTAAACAAATAATTAAAGCATTCATTAATAAATAGTATTCAATTGAGTTAGATGTAATATCAAAAAAAATGTACCAACAGCCTGATTTTTAAATTATAGTAATAAAAATCTTAACTTATAATTAATATTAAAAACCAGGTAATTACGAATTTAATTATTATACCCCTATAAAATTATAATTTTTCAATTATACCCCTCCTAAAATGCAGTAATATCAAAAATTAAAATCACTCAAATAAAAACTACCCCCCAATTTTACGACATAAACAAATTATTTTATATTTGCATCAGAAAAAAAATCAAAAAACAATTTATAATATTATGGCTAAAATAAAATTAGAATACCTTTGGTTAGATGGTTACGAACCAACACAAAATTTAAGAAGTAAAACTAAAGTTGAAGAGCACGAAAATTTTCAAGGAACTTTAGCAGAAATCGGAAACTGGTCTTTTGATGGTTCATCTACAAGACAAGCTGAAGGTGGTTCATCTGACTGTTTATTAGTACCTGTTGCTATTTATCCAGATCCAACTCGTATCAATGGTTACCTTGTAATGACTGAAGTTATGAATGCTGACGGTACAGCTCACTCATCAAATGGTAGAGCAACTATCGAAGATGATGGAGATTTCTGGTTTGGATTCGAACAAGAA
>NZ_DASTTN010000543.1:0-6178 GCF_035760125.1 Flavobacterium sp. | reverse complement strand
GTTTTGAACTTCTTCTTCGGCACTTTTACAAATGTCTTCTGAAGTTCCTTCTTTTTCTAATTTTTTGATATCCGTATTGGCATCTTTTCGAGCGTTTCTAACACCAATTTTAGCATCTTCAGCTTCAGACTTGGCTTGTTTTGCCAATTCACGTCTACGGTCTTCAGTAAGAGGAGGGACGCTAATGATAATCATATCCCCATTATTCATTGGGTTGAATCCAAGATTGGCAACCATAATTGCTTTTTCAATTGGATGCAACATGTTTTTTTCAAAAGGTTGAAGGGTGATGGTTCTAGCATCAGGCACACTGATTTTTGATACTTGGGACAACGGAGATGCTGATCCATAATAATCAACAAAAACACTTCCCAACATGGCAGGTGATGCTTTGCCGGCACGAATATTTAAAAATGCTTTTTCTAAATGCTCGATAGAACCAGTCATTGATTCTTCTGTGCTATCTAATATAAATTCAATTTCTTCTGTCATTTTTTTTAAGATTTCAGAGTTTTTAGACTTCAGATTTCAGATTGTTGTGCTGTTATCTGAAAACTGCCTACTGCTTTTTATATGTTTACTACGGTTCCTATATTTTTTCCTTCACAAATTTTTAATAGATTCCCTATTTTGTTCATGTCGAATACTACTATTGGTAGTTTATTTTCTTGGCTTAAAGTAAATGCAGTGGTATCCATTACATTTAATCCTTTTTTCAATACATCTTCAAAAGAGATGAAATCAAATTTTATTGCAGACGCATTTTTCTCTGGATCACAGTCATAAACACCATCTACACGAGTTCCTTTTAGAATCACATCGGCATTGATTTCGATACCACGTAAAACGGCAGCTGTATCTGTTGTGAAATATGGATTTCCGGTTCCTGCTCCAAAAATAACGATTCTTCCTTTTTCCAAGTGACGATCCGCTCTTCTTTTGATGTAAGGTTCAGCGATTGATTCCATTTTTAGGGCAGTTTGCAAACGGGTTTTCATGCCTTTATCTTCAAGAGCACCTTGCAATGCCATTCCGTTGATAACTGTTGCTAACATTCCCATGTAATCTCCTTGTACTCGGTCCATTCCAGAACTGGCTCCAGCAACACCTCTAAAAATGTTTCCTCCACCAATTACTATAGCTATTTCTACTCCTTTGGCGTGAATTTGCTTGATTTCATCGGCATATTCGGCCAATCGTTTTGGATCAATTCCGTATTGTAAATCACCCATTAAAGCTTCACCACTTAATTTCAGAAGGATTCTTTTGTATTTCATCAGTCAGTTTTTGTTTTTAAGGTCTCCCTTCGTTTATCGAAAGTAATTTGCATCACTGATTGGGTTCAATGCTGTCAAATTTGTGCAAATATAGACATATTCTGTTTTTTTTGAAAATAGAGTTCCTTAAATATTTAAATTAAGTTTTTTGGTAACTATTTAGTACTCTTATATAGGTAGTAAGTCGATAAGTTGCTGATATTCTGAGTTTTTTAATGCTTTGTGTTTTTTTAGATGGTGAAATATTAATTTTGTCGTTTTTTAAATGGACTGTTTAAATCTTAGTAACTTAGTATCTCAGTAGTTTAGTGTCCAGTGAAGAATTAAGCTTTTTATATGTTTTTTTCGCCGATTCGTATCCAATTTCAAAGATAGCCTCCATTTTGACTTTGCTTGTTTCAAAAGTGCTATAGAGTGATAAAGCCTCGGGTTCTATCAGCCAATCGCAATGATCAAATTTGTGTATGCTGGAATTTGCCGAGAATAGATCAAAAGCTCTAGCGGTTACCGATTTGATAGAGGTCAAATCTTTGGCTTCTATTTTTTGGATTGGACTAACATAAACACCGATTAAAATGTCGCATTTCTCTTTTAAAATATCTGTTGGGAAATGATTAAGAATACCTCCGTCACTGTATAATTTACCGTTAAATTCATAAGGAGACATTACTCCTGGAAATGATGATGATGCCAAGATTGCATCTATTGTTTTGGTTTCGGGGCCAAATATTTTTGATTTTCCTTTAATCATATCGGTTGCGGTAATATGAACAGGAATTTTAAGTTCAGACAAAGTGGTGTCTTTAAATATTTCATAGAAATATTCTTTGAATGATTCGGAATCTATGAGGCCCGGTTTGGAGAATGTAAAATGTTTCCAATGAAAAAAATAAATGGATTTAAAGAATTCCAAAATAGCCTCGGGTGATTTGCCGCTTCCATATAAAGCAGCAACAATTGAACCCGCACTTGAACCCGCAATTTGGGTAGGAATGATATTTTTTTCTTCCAAAAATTTCAAAACCCCAGCATGAGCAATGCCTTTTGATCCACCGCCGGATAATATTAAACCGATTGATTTTGATTCGCTGTCCATTTTATAAAAATATGCATTTTGTTTGTTACAATGTGATTTTTATCACGTTTTTAAACAACTGGTATTGTTAATTTTGTATCAAATAAATTTGTATAATGAAATAAGCATGTCGTCATTGGGAGTATACACCAATGAAGATATGCTGTTTTATAACAAAGAGTAATAAATTAATTATGAAAAGTTCAGTAGCAAAGGCGTTGTTTAATAGTTACACTTATTTAGAATATAAAAAGATCGTATCCGATTTGCTCTCCGAAGGAAAGTCAACTGGGAGTGAGCAATCTAAAGATTTGTTACATTATAGTACCCTAAATGAAACCCGGTTGAAGCGTCTGGATAAGACGATAACCATCTCTGAGGAAATAAGCGAAAAATTAAAAGTACTTGAAAAAGAATATATTTGGTTGGTTATAGCCGAAGGTTGGTGTGGGGATGCTGCACAGATTTTACCAATTTTAAATAAAATGGCTGCAGAATCGGATAATATTGATTTGAAAATTGTTTTCCGCGATTTGAATGATGATTTGATGAATCAATTTTTAACGAATGGTGCCAGAGCGATTCCGAAACTCCTTATTATTGATAAAGAATTAGGTAAAGTTTGCAAACATTGGGGACCAAGACCCAAAGGTGCTACCGATTTAATTAAAAACTATAAAGAACAATTTGGAATTGTAGATGAAGATGCGAAAACACAATTACAATTGTGGTATTTGCACGATAAAGGATTGTCTGTGCAAAATGAAGTTGTTGAGATGATGTATTCAATTAAAGAATATGCCTGTTTATAAGTGGAATATACCTGTTAATAACTATAAGGTACTTTTTTTTGTTTTTTATTTTTTTATATCAAAAAAAATGTAAATTAGTGACTGCTAACCACATCTATTATTTTGATTTACTTTTTTTTATTGGTGTATTTAAATATTGTTCAACAATTAAAAAAAACATCATTATGAAAAAACTATTTGAAAAAGTTTACGATTATGTATCTCATTTTCTATTTGGAAATGAAAGTGCTACACATTATTAATTAATGACGTAAACAACTTAGAAAAGAGAATGAGTTAACATTACTCCGATTTTAGTAAAAACACATCGCAAATTCAATTCTGTATTTGTTATGTGTTTTTTTTTGATTACAATCGAGGGGTTAGAGTTTGTTCGAATAAATTCACATCGATTGCATCAGCTACATTGTAATCGCCAATTTTAGTGCGACGCAAAACTGTTAAATGCGATCCTGAATTCATCGCTTTCCCAAAATCATAAGCCAAGGAGCGAATGTAAGTTCCTTTGCTGCAAACTACCCTAAAATCGACTTCGGGAAGTGCAATTCTTGTGATTTCAAATTCGTGGATCGTAGTTTTTCTTGAAGCAATTTCTACTGTTTCTCCAGCACGGGCATGTTCGTATAAACGCACACCGTCTTTTTTTATGGCCGAAAAAATAGGAGGTTTTTGGTCAATTTCACCCAAAAACTGTTTTACGGTTTCGTGGATAAGAGATTCGTCGATATGTTCTGTTGGGAAAGTTTGGTCAATTTCAGTTTCCAAATCATAGGATGGAGTCGTGGCTCCAATGTAGAAAGTTCCGGTGTATTCTTTGGGTTGGCCCTGTAATTCGGTAATTCTTTTGGTGAATTTCCCCGTGCAAACCAATAATAATCCAGAAGCCAATGGATCCAAAGTTCCTGCATGTCCAATCTTAAATTTTTTTGGTAATCCTGCTTTATTGATTAAGGCATACTTAAGTTTGTTTACTGCCTGGAAAGAAGTAAAATGCAAAGGTTTGTCAATTAAGAGAACCTGACCGTTTAAAAAATCTTCAGTTGTCATTAAAGTACAGTCAAAGGATGAATGAAAAAGTGTATTGCCAATAATATGATTCCGGCAATAATTCGGTAATAACCAAAAACTTTAAATCCGTTTTTGGTTAAAAATCCAATGAAGCTTTTAATCGCTAAAAGAGCAACAATAAAAGCAACCACATTTCCTATAACTAAGAAATTGATTTGATCGTCTGATAAAACAAATCCATCTTTATAATAATCGTAACATTTTTTTACCGTCGCACCTAGCATAGTAGGAACCGCAAGGAAAAAGGAGAATTCCGCAGCCGAGGTGCGAGATAAATTTTGAGCCATTCCACCAACAATCGAAGCACCACTTCTGGAAACTCCAGGAATCATGGCAAGACATTGGAATAAACCTATTTTTAAGGCTTGTAAATATGTGACATCTTGAGCATTTTCTGAGACGTCTGGGTTGTTGAACCATTGGTCTACTTTTAATAAAATGATACCACCTATCAATAATGAAACGGCAACGGTCACTGGATTTTCAAGTAAAGCGTCAATTTTTTTGCTGAAAAGCAATCCAAAAACAACAGCTGGTATGAATGCAACTAATAATTTGAAGTAAAAATCAAAGGATTGGAAAAAGCGTCTGAAATACAAAACCAACACCGATAAAATGGCACCTAATTGAATTACAATGGTAAAAAGTTTGGTAAAATCATCGTGTGCAATTCCAAAAAAAGAGGAGGCGATAATCATATGCCCTGTAGAAGAAATGGGTAAAAATTCGGTAATTCCTTCTATAATGGCAAGGATAATAGCTTGTAATGTATTCATTTAATTTTAGATTTTAGACTACAGATTTCAAATTTCAGTTTGTTGTTAACTGAATATCGAATACTGTAAACTATTTTTTAGGGTTTTTAAGAATGGCATAAATGGTAATTCCAAATCCAATTAAAACAGTGGTTGGAGCCAAACGAATTCTTCGGAAATCAAAGACAGCATCATTAAAAACATTTGGGTCATCGCTTCCTCCACCAGACATCAATAAAAAGCCCAATGCAATTACTCCAATTCCAATCAATAGAATTTTATAGTTTATTTTCTCAAAAAGGAATTCGTGTTTGTGTTCTTCGTTTTTCATTTTGTTATTGCGAGGGACGAAGTAATCTCATCCTCTGTTTTAAGTTTATGTTTTTTTCTGAATATTAACGATTAATATAAATCGTCTGTTCTTAAATTCAAGAAACGTTGCGTTGCAAAATAAGTGCTCAACCAAGTGATTAAGATACCAAGACCAAATACAGCAATCAATACAAGGCCTATCAGTAATTTATCATCTAGGATTCCAAGGTCTGGGAAGCTGTTTTCTAAATAAACCAAAACACCTATTAAGGCAAGAATAGCAAGTCCTGCACCAATCATTCCCAGTTTTATGCTGCGCAATACAAATGGTTTTCTGATGAACGATTTTGTTGCGCCCACCATTTGCATCGTTTTGATGATAAATCGATTGGAATATATGGATAGTCGTAGTGAACTATTGATTAAAAGTACCGCTATGAAGGTCAAGAAAGCACTGACGATTAAAATCCACATACTCACTTTTTTGATATTGTCGTTTACTAAGTTTACCAATTGTTTATCGTAAACAATATCCGAAACCATTGCGTTTTTGCGTAAGCGGGATTCGATTTTTGCAATGCTGTCTCTAACAACATAATCCGCTTTTAAGTGAATATCGTATGAGTTTTGCAAAGGATTTTCGCCTAAGAATGTTACGAAATCTTCGCCAATAATATCAGTATGTTCTTTTGCCGCCTGTTCTTTGGTTACATATACAAAAGTTTTAGAAAATTTGGTGGTTTTCAGTTCCTGACCAAATGCCTTAAGAATAGAGTCATTGGCTTCATTTTTGAAAAAAACAGTCATTGCTATTTTTTCTCTGAAGTCATCGGCTAGTTTTTTGGAATTGATGATAAAAAATCCCAGTATACCTAGTAG
>NZ_DASTTN010000542.1:0-6897 GCF_035760125.1 Flavobacterium sp. | reverse complement strand
GCTCAAGGCAAAAAGACAAAATCTTATGAATTGGCTTCTCCTGCAGGGAAAAACAAAATTCAATTTCAGTTGGTGGATAGCGCACCAAAATATGCGGTTACTCACGGAAAAACTCAAGTGATTACACTATCAGATATGGGTTTTATGCTAAAAAGCAATGAAGATTTTAGCAAAAATTTGAAGTACTCAAAGTAGAGAATTCCACTTTTGATGAAACTTGGGAACAGGTTTGGGGAGAAAAGAAAAACATCAGAAACCACTACAACCAAATGGTGGTGCAATTGCAACAAAAAAGCAACGAGAAACGCAAACTGGAAATTCAGTTCCGTGCTTATGATGACGGAATTGCCTTTAGATATGTGTATCCAAAACAAGCAACGAAAGACAGCGTCTTTATCATGGATGAAAAAACAACTTTCAACCTGAAAGATGACGGAAAAGCATGGTGGATTCCGGCAAACAGAGAAAATCGTGACGAATACCTTTTTAAAGATGCACCGGTAACTACTCTTGACACAGTTTTGACACCGCTTACTATCGAAAGCAAAAGCGGATTGAAATTGAGTTTTCACGAAGCAAACCTAAAAGATTTTGCCAGTATGACTTTGGTAAATACTACTGGTACACAACTTAAATCTGATTTGGTGCCTTGGGCTGATGGTGTAAAAGTGCGTGTAAAGGATACGTTTACTTCTTCTTGGAGAACACTTCAAATTGGAGAAAAATCAGGAGATCTGATTACGTCTTATTTGATTTTAAATCTAAATGATCCAAATAAATTAGGGAATGTAAATTACTTTAAACCATACAAATATTTCGGAATTTGGTGGGGAATGCATATCGGGAAATATTCATTTTGGGAAAGCCCAATTCAGGGAGCAACAACCAAACATGCTGAAGAATACATCGATTTTACCGCCAAAGAAGGTTTTCACCATTTGCTAATTGAAGGCTGGAACAAAGGCTGGACACCTGCTTGGTATGAAAATAAAATGCACATGTTCAGTTTTACAAAAAGTGCCGATAATTTCGATTTGGAAAAAGTAGTTGAGTACGGAAAGAAAAATGATGTGGCGCTTATCGGATACCATGAAACTGGTTCAAACCTGATTAATTACTTAAAAGAAGTGGATGATGCTTTTGCTTTGTACAAAAAATTAGGAATGCACTCGGTTAAAATTGGGCACGTGGGTTCTAAATTAAACATGAAAGAAAATCACTTCGGACAGTTTGGAGTGGATTATTTCAGATATATTTTAGAAAAAGCAGCCCAATATGATTTGGCTGTATTGTACCATGAGTCCATAAAAGACACAGGAGAACGCCGTACTTTTCCAAATATGGTTTCAAGAGAAGCAGCAAGAGGACAAGAGTACAATGCTTGGAGTGAAGGAAATCCACCAAATCATTTGACTATCATTCCGTTTACCAGATTACTTTCTGGACCAATGGATTTTACACCAGGGATTTTTGATGTTGAGGTAAAACAAGGGTATCCAGGGAAAAGGGTTCACGGAACAACGGCACAACAATTGGCATTATATGTAACGATTTATGCTCCAATCCAAATGATGGCAGACCTTCCTGAAAATTACGAAGGGAAACCAGCTTTACAATTCCTAAAAGACGTTCCAACAGATTGGGAAGACACGAAAGTATTGGAAGGAAAAATTGGAGAATACATCACCACAGCTCGTAAAGACAGAAACAGTGCCGATTGGTTTTTGGGAACTATTACTAATGAAAAGGCGAGAGATGTAAATGTGTCATTGTCTTTCTTAGATAAAAATGCCACATACGAAGCACAGATTTATGCGGATGCTGAAGGTACTGACGAAACACATAATCCATCTGCTGTAGCGATTTCTAAGAAAACCGTTAAAGCTTCAGATAAATTAAAATTGCATTTAGGCGGAGCTGGAGGAACAGCCATCCGATTCAAAAAATTATAAAAAATAATTTGGGCGTGCCCCAAGGGTCGGGCTGTACGTTCCCGCTTTTTTATTGTCCCATAAAAAATGGGACAATAAAAAGAGCTCCACTGCCATCCCTCACGCAATTCTGCATTAATCAAGTCTATTTGTGTTTTCAAAAAGATACTTAGCCAGTAATTAAGATGAAAAATTTTATATTTTATTTATTCTTTATATTATCTGTTGTACCAGTTTTGGCACAAAAAAAACAGCAATACCCTTTTCAGAACCCAAATTTGGAAACTGAAAAACGTATTGACAATCTGTTATCGTTGATGACTTTGGAGGAGAAAGTTGCGGTGTTAAGCACTAATCCTTCCGTTCCCAGATTGGGAGTTGTAGGTACAGGCCACGTCGAAGGATTGCACGGATTGGCATTGGGCGGTCCAGGCAAATGGGGAGGAAAAGGAAAAGAACCAATTACAACAACTACATTCCCGCAGGCCTATGGTTTAGGCGAAACTTGGGATGTAGATTTGATTCAGAAAGTCGCGCAAGTGGAAGCTTATGAAGCGCGTTATGCTTTTCAGAAATACCATCGCGGAGGTTTGGTGATTCGAGCTCCAAATGCCGATATCGCGAGAGACCCGCGTTGGGGACGCACCGAAGAAAGTTACGGAGAAGATGCTTTTTTTAACGGAACGATGACAGTCGCTTTTGTAAAAGGGCTTCAAGGGAATCATCCAAAATATTGGCAAACGGCTTCGTTGATGAAACACTTTTTGGCGAACAGCAACGAAGACGGCAGAACTTATACTTCATCCGATTTTGATGAACGTCTTTGGAGAGAATATTATTCCGTTCCTTTCAGGATGGGTGTTGTTGAAGGCGGTTCGCATGCCTATATGGCTTCTTACAATAAAGTAAACGGAATTCCGGCTATGGTGCATCCGATGCTGAAAGAGATTACTCAAAAAGAATGGGGACAAAACGGAATTATCTGTACCGATGGCGGTGCTTTCAAATTATTGCTTTCGGATCATAAATATTATGCCGATTCGTATTTGGGAGCTGCTGCAGCAGTGAAAGCAGGAATCAATCAGTTTTTGGATGATTATAAAGAGGGTGTTGATGGTGCTATTGCAAAAGGATATCTGACTGAAAAAGAGATTGACGAAGTCATCAGAGGTGATTTTCGGGTGATGATAAAACTGGGAATGTTGGACGCTACGGATGCAAATCCATTTGCAAAAATAGGAACCGGTAAAGACACGATTGATCCTTGGAAATCTGATGCTCATAAAAAGTTGGCATTGGAAGCAACATTGAAATCAATTGTTTTATTAAAGAATGATCCAGCGAAACAGCTTTTGCCTTTGCAAAAAGGAAAAATCAAAACGATTGCCGTAATCGGAGCGCATGCAGACGAGGTGCTTTTGGATTGGTACAGCGGAACACCTCCTTATAAGGTAACGCCTTTGCAGGGTATAAAAAATAAATTGGGTTCGAATGTTGAAGTTTTATATGCCAAAAATAATGCGGACGGGAAAGCAGCAACTATAGCCAAAAAAGCAGATGTTGTCATTGTTATCGTAGGTAATCATCCGGTTTGTAATGCCGGTTGGGCTGATTGCCCAGTGCCAAGCGAAGGAAAAGAAGCCGTTGATCGCCAGTCTTTGACATTGGAACAGGAAGATTTAATCAAGATTGCGTATCAGGCGAATCCTAATACGGTGGTGACGCTTATCAGCAGTTTTCCGTATGCGATTAATTGGACGCAAGAACATATTCCGGCTATTGTACATATGACGCAAAATAGCCAAGAATTAGGATCAGCTTTGGCCGATGTGTTATTTGGTGATTACAATCCAGCGGGAAGATTGACACAAACTTGGATAAAAGACATTACGGATTTGCCTGATTTATTGGATTACAACATCCGCAACGGAAGAACCTATATGTATTTTCAAGGGAAGCCTTTGTATGCTTTTGGTCATGGATTGAGTTACACTAGTTTTGAATACAATTCGATAGCCACAAACAAGGAAACTTTAGAAAAAGATAAAGAAATAACAGTTTCAGTTTCGGTTACCAATTCTGGAAAAAGAGACGGAGAGGAAGTAGTACAATTGTATGTAAAATCGATAGATTCGGCTATTCAACAACCTATAAAAGCATTGAAATCTTTTCGAAGAGTGGTATTAAATGCAGGAGAGACTAAGACAGTTGCTCTAACTTTAAAAGCCAAAGATTTAGAATATTGGAACACAGCCAAACAACAATTTGAACTTGAAAAAGGCCAAATTGAAATTGAAGTGGGAAGTGCTTCTGATAAAATTCTTTTGACAAAGAAAATTAGCATTAAATAAAGATGAAAAAACATTTTACAATACTTATTATTCTCTTAGGCCTAAGCAATGTTGCATTGTTTGGACAAAACTCCAATGCCAAAAATAGAATTATAAAAGTCGATTATAATAAATCGGCTGGAGATATGAATACTATGTTCAAAGAATGCATTGGAGCAGGTAGAGCCAATGAAGGATTGCGTGCCGATTGGCAACAACAATTGGCTATGGTAAAAAAGGAATGTGATTTTAAATACATCCGTATGCACGGTTTATTGACTGATGATATGGCGGTTTACCGTGAAGACAATAAAGGAAATCCGGAATACAATTACCAGTATATTGATGCTTTGTATGATTTTCTTTTGAGTATAAAAATAAAGCCTTTTGTGGAATTAGGGTTTATGCCTTCGGCGTTGGCCAGCGGAACTCAAACCATTTTTTGGTGGAAAGGAAATGTAACTCCTCCAAAAGATTATAAAAAATGGGAAGACTTAATTCGCAATCTAACACAGCATTTTACCGAACGTTATGGTGCCGATGAAGTGAAGACTTGGTATTTTGAAGTTTGGAACGAGCCCAATCTGTCACCAGGATTTTGGACAGGAACCCAAGAGGAATATTTTAAATTATATGATTATACAGCTAGAGCCATCAAAAGCGTAAATCCAGCTTACAAAGTGGGAGGTCCTGCAACTGCCGGAGCGGCTTGGGTACCGGAAACAATTGAATTTTGTAGTAAAAACAAAGTGCCTTTAGATTTTATCTCTACACACGCTTACGGAGTTGGTCAAGGTTTTTTAGATGAATTTGGAGGTTCTGGAACCGTCTTGAATAAAGATGAATCGAGTGTGAGTGGTGAAGTAATTAATTCACGGAAGCAAATTTCAAGTTCTGCAAAACCAAACTTGGAATTGCATTATACTGAATGGAGTTCATCGTACACTCCGGCTGATCCAATCCACGACAGTTACCATTCGGCGGCTTATATTCTTCAAAAACTAAAACAAGTGGGTGATGCACCAAACTCTATGTCCTATTGGGTTTTTACCGATATTTTTGAAGAACCGGGCCCAAGATTTACCCCTTTTCACGGTGGTTTCGGATTGTTGAATACACAAGGAATTAAGAAACCAGCTTATTTTTCGTATTCTTTTTTAAATAAATTGGGAGAAACTGAATTACAAAATGCGGATACATCTTCTTGGGCAACTAAAAATGCAAAAGGTGATGTTCAGGTTTTGTTTTGGGATTTTAGCTACACCTTGCCGGATGCTACAAATAATCAACAATATTATATAAAAGATTTACCGTCAAAATCAAAAGGAGCTGTGAAAATTGAAGTGGCAGGACTCCAAAAAGGAAAGTATAATTTGGAATTATACAAAGTGGGCTACAAAGTGAATGACGTGTTCACCGATTATCTAGGAATGAATAAACCTAATCAACTTACTCTTCAACAAGTAAATATCCTTAAACAGAAAAATAATGGTTCACCGATTGCGACTGAAAATGTAACTATCGATTCAAAAGGAATTTATAGCAAAGAATTTAACATAAATGAAAATGATGTGCTGTTGCTGAATTTTGTAAAGCAATAGTTGAAAAAATAAGACAAAAAACAATTAGTTATGAAAAATAAAATAATCAAATTATCCTTTTTTTCAATGTTATTGGTTACAGGATACAATGCGAATTCACAAACTGTTAAAAGTGCAAAAGTCAAAGAATCTATTGTGGCAAAATCTTTAACTTCAAAAAACGATGCCGAAATCGATAAGCTGATTTCAAAAATGACTCTGGAAGAAAAAATAGGTATGCTGCATGGTAACAGTATGTTTGCTAATGGAGGTGTAAAACGTTTAGGCATTCCAGAATTAAAAATGGCCGATGGACCATTAGGGGTTCGTGAAGAAATTTCTCGTGATAGTTGGGCACCTGCGGGATTAACTAATGATTTTGCGACTTATTACCCGGCAGCTGGAGCTTTGGCAGCTACTTGGAATCCTTCGTTGGGGTACACCTTTGGTAATAGTGTAGGGCAGGAATTGAGAGCCAGAGACAAAGATATGTTGCTTTCACCGGCAATTAATATCGTGAGAACTCCACTTGGAGGAAGAACGTATGAATATATGACCGAAGACCCGTTTTTGAACAAAAAAATGGCTGTACCTGTGGTTATTGGTTTACAGGATAACGATGTTATGGCTTGTGTAAAACACTTTGCAGCCAATAATCAAGAAACAAACCGTGATTTTGTTGATGTTCAAATGGATGAGCGTACCCTGCGTGAAATTTATTTGCCAGGATTCGAAGCTGCTGTAAAAGAAGCTAAAGCCTATAGCATAATGGGAGCTTATAACAAGTTTAGAGGTGAATATTTATGCGAAAACGATTATATGTTAAATAAAGTATTGCGTGACGAATGGGGTTTCAAAGGTGTTGTTGTTTCTGATTGGGCTGCGGTACATTCCACAGTAAAATCCTTAAATAGCGGTTTGGATATCGAAATGGGAACGCCTACAACAAAGTTCAACGAATTTTTCTTGGCCGATAGATTAATAGCCGCTGTTAAAGCTGGAGAAATTTCAGAAACCGAAATTAATAAACACGTAAAAAGAATATTAGGAGTCTTA
>NZ_DASTTN010000541.1:0-2275 GCF_035760125.1 Flavobacterium sp. | reverse complement strand
GACGAATAGTTTTGAATTAAAAATTCCAGCGGATATAATTAGCAAATGGAATTTGAAAGACGGAAGTTATTCGATAAAAGATCAACTGTATGAAAAAAGTAATGTTCAATTGCAAGTTGTGAATGGCGAAGGAAAAGCTTCAATTACAATACATCCTTTGGAATCATTTATTTACCAGTTGTAAAAGTGGTCGATGGATAAAATAAAAAAAGCTGATACTTAAAATATCAGCTTTTTTTATTCTTATTTTTTAAATGTTGCTTTATAATTTTCGTTTACTTTTTCCCAGTTTATTATATTGAAAAAAGCATCGATATAATTTTTCTTTTTGTATTGGTAATCCATGAAATAAGCGTGTTCCCAGAGGTCAATTCCTAAAATTGGTGTTCCGTGAAATCCAACAACAGGAGCATATGTCATTAAAGGATTATCTTGGTCTTGAGTTGTTGATAATTGTAGGACTCCAGTTTTATCGACAACCAACCAAACCCAACCAGATCCAAATTGTTTAGTTGCAGCGTCTTTAAATACGGTTTTGAAATTAGAAAATGAACCAAAATCTTTAGTGATCTTTGAAGCTAAGGTGTCTATCGGTTCTCCACCTGCTTTTGGACTTATGGATTTAAAGTACAAGCTATGGTTGTAATATCCACCCGCATTATTACGCAATACAGCGTCGTTGATGTCTAATTTACTTAATATGTCTTCTATGGAAAGGTTTTCTTTGTCTGTTCCTAATACTGCTTTGTTTAAACTATTGGTGTAATACAAATAATTTTTATAATGGGTCTCTACTGTCAAAGCCGATAAATCAGGTGATAATGCATCATATCCAAAAGGAAGTTTTTCCAATTGAAAAGAGCCTTCATCAGCTTTTAAATCATTTGGATTCCCTATAGCAACCTTCTCTTGTACCGTAGGTAAAGGAACTTCTACAACTTCAGTTAATTTTTTATCGTTACAAGAAATTAAAACCGAAATTAAAAGCAAATGAGCTATTAGAAAAGTGTTTTTTTTCATCAGAATAATACAATTACTTTATTAAGGAATGAATTAGTTCAATATATTGTTGTTTGGCTTCGTCTTGCGTAAGGTGACTAATTTGAATCCAAGCATTAGTTTTGAATGCATTTCTTAAGTCGGAATTGTCCATAACGGTAAACTTGGTTTTGTCAAATGTTGCATGCTTGTAAAAGGCATAAAGACGTAGCTGGACATCTTGTGGTAAAGATGCTTGGGTCATAAAGGAAGCGATTTCAACTGCTTCCTGAAATTGTTTATCTAAATCTTTTTCAATCATTAAGATTTAATTGCAATTATAGTTTTTCCTCCAATTGCTTTTTGGTCAAGTACCACATTAATTGGAGTACCTATTGGTAAAAAGATATCTACTCTTGAACCAAATTTAATAAAACCAGCATCGGTACCTTGTACTACTTGCATTCCTTCTTGGGCGTAATTTACAATACGTCTGGCTAAAGCACCAGCAATTTGACGGTACAAAATAGCTCCAAATGTTTTATTTTCAACCACAACCGTGGTTCTTTCATTTTCTTCACTTGCTTTTGGATGCCAAGCTACCAAAAATTTACCAGGATGGTATTTGCTGAATTTTACAATACCACTTAGTGCATAACGTGTAACGTGAACGTTTATAGGAGACATGAAAATTGAAACTTGAATTCTTTTGTCTTTAAAATATTCAGTTTCAAATACCTCTTCTATTACAACAACTTTTCCGTCTACTGGAGCGACAATATGATTCTCATTTATTTCTACTGTTCTTTTTGGATTTCTAAAAAATTGCAAAATGATGATTAATAGCAATAGAGCAGCTATTTCAATGGTCATTTTAATCCATTCTGTTTGGATAAAACGATCAGATACTAAACATACGATGGCAGTAAAAATAGTGCCTAATAAAATACTTTGAGTTCCTTCTTTATGAAACATAACTTAAAATTTGATAAAATAAAAATATTATTGGTGCTACAAAGATAACACTATCTAGTCGATCTAGAATACCTCCATGGCCAGGCATTATGTTTCCGCTGTCTTTTTTTTCTGAAATTCGTTTGAATTTGGATTCAACTAAATCACCAATTGTCCCGAAAATACCAACAATCAAGGCGATTATAATCCAAATGTAGGTGTTTTTTTCAGGTAGCATTAAAAAATATTTTGAGATAAAATAACTGGCAATTAATGCAAATCCAATTCCGCCCAAAAAACCTTCGATGGTCTTTTTTGGGGAAATTCTTTCAAATAATTTATG
>NZ_DASTTN010000540.1:0-12786 GCF_035760125.1 Flavobacterium sp. | reverse complement strand
TGAAAAATATTTTTATATTTGTGTCCTATTCAGAAATGAATTGTATTTTTGCGATCCTTCATATAAAATATTTGAAGCATTCGCTTAGAATCTCGTATCAGAAAACTGGTAATTTTTAGCAACGAGGTAATAAGTATGATGCTCACGTCCCATGGCGTGGGCTCACTTATTGTTGCTCGGTATACCAGTACCTCTGATGCAGTAAGCTGAGTTCCATGCCTTTTTTATTGCCATTAATTAGGTAAAAACTCAACTTCCATTCTTAGCACTGCTTCTTTCTTTTAGTCTCGCAATATCATTTTTTAATAATGAATTAGTTTGGAAAGACACTGCCACCGTCTGGCTGCAACAGACAATGGCAGTAGGCTTTCCTATTTAAAAAAACTTTAAATGAAATGCCTATGCAATAAAAAAATCTCATCCACTCTTTCAGTCATTCGTCAAACTTTCGACTTTAAGACTTTAGTCTTTCGACTAATAAAAAATGGCCCTCTAACTCTTCTTGGCGGACGAATAGAGGACCGTAGCTAAATAAACTAACGTTTCACTTAACCAACCCAATATTATGAATAATTTTTCATTTTCCAGGGGTGGAAGGGCTTTTTGTTTCCTGTTTTTTATGGGAGCGATGCTGTCTTTTTCGCCTATTCAAGCCGCTACTTTTCTTTGGCAACCTTTTATAAAGACACAACAACATCAAATACAGGGAACTGTGACCGATGGGAGTAATCCCTTAGCGGGAGTCAGTATTTCGATACAGGGGAAACCAAAGATTGCCACTGCCACTGATTATAGTGGTCATTACACCCTTTCTGCTGCACCACAAGACATCTTAGTTTTTTCGTATGTAGGATACCGAACGCAACAGGTTTACGTTCAAGGGAGAACTACCATTAATATTAGCTTACAGGAAAGCACTACCAAACTGCAGGAGGTCAAGATCAATGCGGGATACTATTCCGTAAAAAACAGCGAACGTACCGGTAGCATTGCTCGTATCACTTCCAAAGACATCGAGAAGCAACCCGTTTCCAATGTATTGGCCACCATGCAAGGCCGTATGGCTGGAGTTGAAATTGTACAGGAAAGCGGATCTCCCGGGGGGAATTTCCAGATAAAAATCAGGGGAATAAACAGCTTAAGAGCAGATGGAAATGATCCGTTGTATATTATTGATGGAGTACCGTTCTCATCAGAAACCATTGGATTTAGTCAAACTTCGGGTACTACACCATCATTAACAAACCCAATAAACAGCATTAACCCATCAGAGATAGAAAGTCTGGAAGTACTTAAAGATGCAGATGCTACAGCAATCTATGGCTCTCGGGGTGCTAACGGCGTCGTGTTAATTACGACCAAAAAAGGAAAAGCCGGCAAAACTATTTTTTCGTCCAGTGCATCAACAGCAGTTGGAAAAGTAACACGAATGCTTGACCTGATGAATACGGAACAATACCTAGCGATGCGCAGAAAGGCATTCGTCAATGACGGATATACAGAATATCCTCCTTATGCCTATGATGTCAATGGTACATGGGATTCAAATCGATACACGGACTGGCAAAAAGTCTTAATAGGCGGTACAGCCGTAATTACTGATTTTCAAGCTTCGGTGTCTGGTGGAAATAGTGCAACACAATACCTTTTGAATGGTAATTACAGAAAAGAAGGTACTGTCGTCCCTGGTGATTTTGAATACGGTAAAGGATCTGTGCATTTTAGTATGAACCACACAAGTGACGACCAGAAATTTAAATTGTTGTTTTCTGCGGGTTATAATACCCAAAAAAACAATCAACCCGGTGTTGATCTTACTGCCACATCACGTTTATTGGCACCTAATGCTCCCACATTATATACAGAAAACGGGGAACTTAACTGGGAAAACAGTACTTGGGCCAATCCTCTTGCGGACTTGAAATCAGAATTTCTCTCGCGAATCAATAGTTTAAATGCTAATGCCGTGCTATCATACAATTTCCTGCCGGAATTGCAATTTAAAACCAACTTTGGATTTACTGACCTTACGAATAACGAAAGTCGCACTAGACCGTCCACGATGTATGATCCTTCTTATGGAGTTGGAAGCCAATATTCGTCGTTAAACACTAATGCTACCTCTCGCCAATCTTGGATTACAGAACCGCAATTGAACTGGTCTAAAACGATAAGAAAAGGGAAACTGGTAGCACTTCTGGGAAGCACTTTTCAAAGCCAGCTCACCAACCGACTTTTCCAGTTTGGAGCCAACTTTTCCAGTAATAATCTCATCCATAATCTTGCCTCCGCATCCATAAGAACGGTATCGCGCAGCGATGAAACGGTTTACAAATACCAAGCATTTTTTGCACGGATAAATTATAACTGGAACAGCAAATATATAATCAATATTACAGGCAGAAGGGATGGGTCAAGTCGTTTTGGACCAGGCAAGCAGTTCGCCAACTTTGGCGCGGTGGGAGCTGCATGGTTATTTACTAATGAACCTCTTTTAAATGATAATACTGTACTAAGTTTTGGAAAACTACGCGCTAGTTATGGAAGTACTGGCAATGATCAAATAGGAGATTACCAATTTTTAGACACCTATACTTCCTCGGGGAATACGTATCAGGGTACTATCGGATTACAACCTTCGCGACTTTACAACCCTGCATTCGGATGGGAAACTAATAAAAAATTAGAGATTGCACTTGAGACAGGATTTTTAAACGATTGCATATTTTTGACTGCCGCTTGGTACCAAAACCGCTCTTCCGACCAATTAGTGGGAATACCGTTGCCAGCGACTACCGGTTTCAACTCACTTACAGCCAATCTGGATGCAACAGTCCAGAACACTGGACTTGAATTTACATTACGGACAGTAAATTTTCAAGGTGCGGATTTTTCATGGATAACCAATCTCAATCTTTCTGCTAACAAGAATAAACTTATTGCATTTCCGGGGCTTGAAAGTTCAACATATGCAAATCGTTATGTAATTGGTGAGTCCATAAATATTTTTAGACTGTACCATTTTACGGGTATGAATCCCGAAAGCGGCATATATGAATTTGAGGACGTTAACGGTGACGGCCAGATTACATACGCAGATGACCGTAATGTGGTGGCAGATCTTACTCCAAAATACTTTGGCGGGTTACAAAACCAACTGACTTATAAAAAACTTCAGCTTGATTTTCTATTTCAATTCGTAAAACAGAAAAACTTTAGTTACAGACCAGGTGTGCCGGGTGATTTTATCAACCAGCTTTCGAGTGTTTCCGACAGTTGGCAACAGCTGGGCGACCAATCACCCAATCAACCGTATACAACGGGAACAAACGGAGAGGTGGTCAGTGCCTATTACCAATACAGTGATAGTGATGCTGCCATCATTGATGCTTCATATATCAGACTGAAAAATATTTCTCTGACCTACGATCTGCCTTTGCAATTTCCTAAAGATGTACACTGCAAATTATCTTTTCAGGCACAGAATCTTTTGACTTTTACCTCCTTTAATAACGGTGATCCAGAACTGGCATACTCATCGTATTTGCCCCCGCTTAAAGTGTATTCTGCCGGAATCCAAATAACCTTTTAATTTAAAAATACAGACATGAAATCAATAACGACTTTGTTAATTATTTTCCTATCCTGCCTGACCGGATGCGATAGTTTTGTAGATGTAGATACTCCCGATTCACAGTTAACGGGAAATAGTGTTTTTGAAGACAGGAATACCGCAAACGCTGCAATGGCAGATATTTATGCAAAACTCAGAGATACTGGTGTGCTAAGCGGACAGACACTTGGTACATCCTATACTTTAGGTTTGTACGCTGATGAACTAACCTATTACAGCTCAGCCACCAATGCGGAATTTACCAATACCATGCTTGGATCGAGTCCGGTATCGGCTTCTGTGTGGAATGAAAGCTACAAGCAAATCTACGGCACGAATGCCATTATGGAAGGAGTGCATAATGCAGTGTCTTTAGCTGCAAATGATCGCAATCAGTTCAAGGGCGAGGCGCTGTTTGTGCGTGCCTTGGTTCATTTCTATCTTACTAATATCTATGGCGATATTCCTTATGTAACCACTACAGATTACAATGTGAATAAACTTGTTTCACGCATACCGGTAGAGGAAGTTTACGGGCATATTATTAGTGATCTCAAGGAAGCCATTTCTTTACTGCCCGAAGAATATGTGAGTGCTGAACGTGTGCGGGCAAACAAAGCCACCGCACATGCATTACTTGCCAGAGTTTATTTATATCACGGTGACTGGACAGAAGCTTCAAATGAGGCCTCGGCAGTAATCAACAATCCATTATATATTTGGGAAACGAATCTGGACAATATCTTTTTGAAATCAAGTACGACCACCATCTGGCAATTTATGCCGAAACTCGAAGGCAATAATACAGATGAAGGCTCACTTTTTATTTTTCTAACTGGGCCTCCGCCACTGATAGCACTCACCACCGATTTTGTAACTTCATTTGAGGCCGGTGACCAAAGGAAAGAACACTGGATAGCCACCGTTACTAATGGCATCGAAACATGGTTTCATTCATATAAATACAAGCAAAATACAAATACAGGATCCTCTTTGGAATATTCCGTAGTATTCAGGCTGGCTGAACAGTATCTAATAAGAGCTGAAGCTCGTGCAATGCAGGGTGAGCTTAGTATTGCAAAGGAGGATTTAAATAAAATTCGGCATTTGGCAGGATTAGGAGATACTGATGCTGCTACTGCTGCAGAAATTGTAATTGCAGTACTAAATGAATGTAGACATGAACTTTTCACAGAATATGGGCATAGATTTTTTGATCTAAAAAGAACAAACAATCTTGACAGCGTGCTTTCTCTTTCTAAAATAGGCTGGGATCACAATGATATGTTTTGGCCCATTCCTAATAATGAATTGTTGGCCAATCCAAACCTACATCCACAAAACCTAGGTTATTAATGTTATTTTCTAAAACCCATTTAAGATTCGTCTACGGTTTCATGGCCGTTTTCGTTTTTGGGTTAGTTCCCTGTCCCTTAGCGGGACAGGTGCTACCCAAGATAGTGACTGAAAGCGATTACCACTTATGGAGCACACTGCAATTGGAATCCATTTCAAACAAAGGCAACTGGATAAGTTACACTAGAACTTACAAAACCAAAAAAGACACACTGTTTATAAAGAATAGCACGAACAACTTAGAATATGCATTCCCGGGTAGTAACAACGGTCAATTTAGTAGTGAGGATACATTTGGGTGTTTATCAAAAGACAGTCTGAACTTAATCAATCTTACCGATGGAAACAAAAGTGTTATTCCTAATGTATTGCAATACGAATTCACATCCTCTGGTTTATTTCTGGTTACTTCTGAATCTTCCTTAAAAAATCTTTTGAAAATTAAGATATATGGCAATAGTGGAATGCTTAAGAAAAACATCAGTGATGTTGTTGATTATCGCTGGAATAACCAAAAAAATAAACTCCTCTATAGTACTTTGGTAAATGGCAAATATGCTGTTCACCTTTTAAGTTTTAAACAGGATATTGAACAGGAGTTAATTATAGCCAATGTTGATTATCCCTTAAATAATCTCACATGGAATAGAACTGGAACGGCAGTGGCTTTTTATGGTGTTCCCACCAATTCAAAGGAAGTAGGGGATATACTTTATACCTACCAAATCTCGAAACATCAGTTACATACTCTCAATCCTTTTTCGCAAAAGATTGCTATTAAAATTGATTCCAATCCAAATCTCCAATTGTCAATATCCGATGATGGAGGAAAAGTTTTTTTTGGGATCTATAGTCCAAAAGCAATCGATAAATCTGTATTTGATACAAATGTAGAAATCTGGCATGGAGACGATAAAAGATTATATACACACCGGAAACAGCTTGCCTCACTAGATCATGTTCAGTTACTTGCGGTATGGTGGCCCAATACAAATAGAATTTTTCCTATTACTTCTAATGAGTTGTCGTGGGGCATGCTTTCTGGCAATCAGGATTACGCCATTACTGCCAATCCGCTTACTTATGAACCACAATATAAAAGGTTTGCCGACATGGACTATTACCTTAATGACTTAAGAACGGGAAAAAAGTGGCTATTTCTTCAAAAACACAATGGTCAAAGTGGCTCTATAACCGCTTCACCTGATGGAAAATATATCACTTACTATCATGATAGTAATTGGTGGGTTTACAATATTGCACAAGCAACCCATGTTAATGTTACTAAAGATCTACAGGGGGATTGGGACAATAAAAAGAAAGATCCTGGTGATGAGTTGCGTTTTTGGGGCAATGCGGGATGGACAACCAATCATAAATGGGCATTGTATTATGACTACAACGACATTTGGGCAATTTCTCCCGATGGAAAATCCAAGCATAGGTTAACGAAAGGCAAGGAAAAAGGAATACAATTCAGATTTGCAGAATCGTCCGACAATACCGAAATTAAGGTAAATTATTCCGGTTTGACATCAGCCAGTTATAATATTTCAGAAAAAATATTAATTAGTGCTGTTAACCTTAGTGATGCCAGTTCAGCATATTATTTACTGGACTTTAAAAAAGGGGAAAGACTTTTAACACATACAAATGGAGCCATAAGTAATTTACTAAAGGCACGGGAAAGCAATGCCTTTATTTACCAACAGCAAACGTATGATCAATCTCCCTGCATAAAGTATATGACATCCGAAACTGCAAAAGTGACTACCTTGGTTACAAGCAACACGCATCAGAAAAATTTCAAATGGGGTCACTCAGAAATGATTCATTTTAAAAACAAGTATGGAAGTCCCTTGAATGGTGCATTATTTTATCCTGCAGGATATAGTAAGGAGAAAAAATACCCAATGGTGGTTTATATTTACTCAACAGTATCGGGTGAACTCAATCATTATGTGAACCCATCTAATGAAAATAGCATAGGTTTCAACATCTCCAATTTTACCACTCAAGGCTATTTTGTACTGCTGCCAGATATTGCATATGACAGTGGTAATCCCGGAATTTCGGCAACTGATTGTATCGTTTCTGCAGTCAAGAAGGTAATTGGTATGGATGTAATTAATCCCTTACAAATTGGGTTGATTGGGCATTCATTTGGAGGTTATGAAGCAAACTTTATCATATCGCAAACCAATATTTTTACAGCCGCTGTCAGCGGTTCTGCAGTATCTGATATTGTAAGCCATTATTTAACGATTAATAGCAGCAATAAATTACCGGAGGCTTGGCGCTATGAAAATCAGCAATATAGAATGGCTAAATCATTCTATGAAGATAAAGAAGCATATTACAGAAATTCTCCTATTGCTCAAGCTTTAAATATTCAAACTCCAATATTAACATGGGTTGGACTTAATGATACAAATGTACAAAGTAAGCAAGGGATGGAATTTTACATTGCTTTGCGAAGGTTGCAAAAGAAAAATATAATGCTTGCTTATCCAGATGAGGGGCACATTCTTTCGAATCAAAAGAACCAAATAGATTTAACCACTCGTATCCAGGATTGGTTTGGATATTATCTAAAAGAGGAGCCGATAAAACCATGGATGATTAATAGTAACACGACTGCAAAAAAGTGAAAAATATGCAGTTTCCGAAATATGGAAACTGCATAATTAATAATTGAACTATTGGATTCTCCAAAGTTCGACCACACAGGCATTTGAAGCATCTTTTAGAAAGGCTCGTTTTGCTGGGATTTCAATAGACATACAATTCACATGTGTGTTGGTCTCTGAACAATTTGCAGTCACTGGCGTACAAGAAGTAGATGATGGATTCTGTACAAATGCAGCGATAGGCGGTTTTTTACCATCAGCTTTTTTAGGAGCATTGGTGCTTACGGCCCCTGCGCTTGCGAGTGCAAATGCTGCCACTGGTAGCATTACTTTAATGAATGTTTTCATGATAATAAAATTTAAATTAAAAAAAATACGATCTACTCTTTTTCAGGTTTTCGATCTCACCCCTGCTACCGGCCGGTAATTTTATTTCCATTGATAAGATTTCTGTTTAAAATATAGTGGTGTAAATAATTGCCAACCAATACATAAAGATTGGAACCAATTATAGTAAAATCATTTGCTCTTAATTTTTCAACGTTGTAGAGATAGATGCTAGAAAGATAAATCCCCTTATTAACATCGTAAATATCGACTACAGTTGCTTTTTTCCACATGGCTCTACTTTCATATCGACCAATTAGTTTCGAGTTTATAAAAAGTAAATTTCCAGAAATCGCGCTTAAATTATTTACTACTTTAGGAGTCGAGGCAAACTTTCTTTCGCCTGTACTTTTAATGAACGCTATTTTAATATTCGCGTGCGCAGTGGTGTCTATTGTCTTTCCACGATATAATAATTTTAGGGTATTGTCTGCAACTATAAATTGGTTGCGATAAAAATAGGTGTATACAAATTTTTTGGATTCTTTATCATAATGCATAGTGCCGTCAGTGTCAAAAAAGCCATCAATTTGTTTTTCTAACAATGATGTTGTTGGTATAACGGTTAAACCATCCTTGAAGTTAAATGTCCCGAGAATATTATCAAGTGTTATTTGCTGGCGAGCTCGGAATGCAATAGTGGATGAATCGATTATCACAGCCTTGGAAAAATAGAAAGAGTTGTTGTCCATTATTATTGACGCTTTCCAATCCGAAATATTTCCCTTAAAAATTACGGGTACAGTTCCATCGGTTACATAAAAATAGGGTGGTGCAATCCTGACCTGTACGGAGCGAAAGGGAAAATTTTCACGTTCTAATTTTATTTTATAATGCTCTGTCTGGTGTAAGAGGGAATCATATTCTAAAATGTGCAATGGGGCGAGATTATCTCCTATGAAAATTTTGCCGTTCTCTGACCCCGCAAAGTATAACGAAGTACTTTTTACATCCTTCTCTTCCATTTTGATAGAGGCACCCTGAATGAATCTGCGAATAAATGGATTTTCATTATGCATCAGATCATCGGAAGAAATGTAGAGACCCACAATAAATGTAAAACAGATGAAAGTCAGTACTCCCAAAAGTATTGTAGCACTCTTATTATCTAATGAGTATTTAGATTTTATTTTATTTCCACTACTTTCATTTTCATTACTAATATTAATAATGCTTAAAATTGCTATAACTGCGAGAACAACAAAACAAATGTTAAAAATTAAGTGTTCATTCCAATCCATATTTTCCAAAATTCCCCCGCAGGAGCAAGGAACATAGGAGCTATAATTGGTAATAATAATTATATAAGCTGTAAACATTACCATTAAGCAAAACGATGTAAACAATCCGATTAAACGGAATCGGGGTATTGACAATAATACTGCAATAATGATTTCTATTAGTATCACTGTATATGAGACAAATCCTGTATAAGCGCTAAGTAAAGGCGATTGACCAAGTTGCGCCTGAAAATTGTCAAAATCTATTAATTTGCTAACAGCGGCATATACAAACAATAGTATATATAGCAAACAAATAAACTCTAAAAATAAATTCTGTATTTTGATATTCAACCTCATAGCTTCATAGATTTTAGTTCCACAAAGTAAAATTCTGAATTTCAAAACAATAACACTTGTTTTATCGGGAGCATAACTTAACCAAAACGGATTAAGTTTGAAAGACTAAAATTTAATCTTCCGTTAAAGAAATAAAACCAATTTCATTGCGCTTCATTTCGTTTGGTGAAAAACCAAATCGCTTTTTAAAGGATTTTGAAAAATTGGGATAATTGTTAAAGCCATTCATCACCGATATATTTTTCAAAGGTATCGTGGTGTGTTCAATCATAAAAGAAGCTCTTTTCAAACGTTCATCATTATAAAACTGGTAAATACTGGTCTTAAAAAAATGACGAAAACCATCTTTTAATTTATGTTCATTAGTACCAAATTCAGATGAAAGCACTTTTAGTGACGGAAGAGGTTCTTCAAGATGTGCCAATATATAGTCATAAAGTTTCTGAATCAAAAGAACATCAGCTTTTCGGGTTTTATTATGTTTCTCGTTTTCATTTTCATAAGCTAAAGAGCTATAGGAATCATGACGAACAGGAGTAACTAGATTTAATATAATTTCCGAACGATTAATTAGCTTTCCAATACTACAAGCAACAGAAACAGGTAAATGTTCTTTAGGTGTAAAATCTAATGCAATAGTTATTGGCAATGTAATACTTGTATTGAGTATTTCTTGAAACTGTTGAAAGGAATCCATAGTAATAATACATGGAAAAGGTAAGTTTATCAACTCAGATTCCGAATAACCTAAAAAATAAATAACTTCAGGAGTAAAACTTTTGATAGAAAAAGAGGCATCCAAAACAAAAGTGCTTTGAGTTGTAAATTGATGTGTCCTATGCGTATTAACATAGCCAACTTGAAAAATGGACTCTTTCATTTCTTCGGCAACCATATTGATTAAAACAACAAGTGTTTCCAATTCGTCATCATAGGAACTTAAGGGAATATGGCTATTAAAGTTGCCACGCGCCATCTCAAATAGCATTTGATGCATCGTAACAATACGTTCTTGATTATGCGGTCTCTCCATGGTAACTTTAATGCTATCTTTTTTCTATACTCTATTTTCTGTGCTCTATATTTTTCCCTCTATATAAACTGCTTCAAATAAACCAAAGCGTCATCTTCTTTAGTGAAAATTTGTGTAGGTACAGAAGGCTTGCTAACCTGTAAATAAAAATTGCTAATCGTCAATAATACTTTTTCGTGAACGATAAGACCCACGGCTTGAGTCAATATGGAGCCAGATTGAGCCAAATAATCTCTTCCTGCTTTTTCCGTTGAAATAACACCTCGAATATCACACAAAACAGGATAAGATCTTTCGTTTTGAAAATGAATTCTATCCGTTACAACACACTGAGCAACCTTTAGATCAATAATAGTATCAGGTTTATATAAAAAAAAGAGAATACCATCGGCAATCCAAAATCGGGCATAGTCATTCTCATAAAAATCATGTGCTGCAATCATGTTTTATGAATTAAAGAATTATAATTGAACAAAAATAGAAACATTTATAAATATAAAAGTTGCCAATTTGGGAGTATTTGTTGCAATTTGTAGTATTTGTTGTCTATTCGGGAATTTGTCTTGTCAATTTGGGAGTATTGAAGAATTAGATGAAATAACTTTCATTTTTTATGATGACTTTTAAAATTCAATTTTTTAATAACACCAAAAAAGATCTAACCAATGGCAAAAATTAAACACAATAACTTCATCGATACAGTGGATGAGGTTTTATCAGTAGCTAAAAAAGAAGGTGTTTTGCACTTATATGCGGAAGACAAAATTTTAACAGGCAGGACAATCCAAATCAAGGGAAAGGAAATGTTTCATTTCGGAACAACTGGTTATTTGGGACTCGAACAAGACATACGATTGAAGGAGGCAGCAATAGCGGCCATACACAATTATGGTACACAATTCCCACTTTCAAAATCATATATTTCACATCCACTATACAGTGAACTGGAAAGCAAAGTCGAACAGATGTATGGTATTCCACCTATTATCACCAAGAACAGTACGCTAGGTCATTTAGCAATTATTCCAACACTCATTAGAGATGAAGATGCTGTAATCATGGATCATCAAGTACATTGGAGCGTTCAAAATGCCTGCCAACTTTTAAAACTGAGGGGGATTCCAGTAGAAATGATTAGACATAGCAATCTCGATATGCTCGAAGATAAAATCAAACAGCTAATCTCCAAATGCAATAAAATTTGGTATATGGCTGATGGGGTATATTCCATGTTTGGTGATTATGCTCCAATTCCGGAATTATTGGCTTTGACTCAAAAATATCCTCAATTGAATCTCTATTTTGACGATGTTCACGGTATGAGTTGGCGAGGTAACAACGGAACTGGTTTTGTTTTTGATGCAATAAAAGAACTACCTGAAAATTGTATTGTGGTAAGCACACTAAGTAAAACCTTTGGAGCCAGTGGCGCAACAGTATTTTGCAAGAATCAGAAATTGAGGGACAAAATTAAAAATTTTGGTGGACCTCTTACTTTTTCAGCTCAGTTAGAGCCTGCATCTGTAGCAGCTGCAATTGCATCGGCAAATATTCATTTAACTCCCGAGATAACAAAAAAGCAAAATGATTTGGCAGATAAAATTGCCTATTTCAACCAATTGCTGTCGCAAAGAAACCTTCCGATAATTTCAAAAAACGATTCGCCTGTTTTCTTTTTAGGAATGGGTACGCCAGTAACATCATATAACTTTGTACACCGCTTATTCAAGGAAGGTTTTTTTCTGAATTTGGGGATATATCCTGCTGTACCTATCAAAAATACAGGAATTAGAATTACGCTATCCAGTCACAATCAAATGCAAGATATTAAAGCATTAGCTGAAACAATGGAATATCACTTTCCCAAAGCTTTGGAAGAAACTAATAATAGCGAAAACAAAATCAGACAGGCTTTTGGAATAGATAGCAAAAAAACAGAAAAGATTTCAGAATCAAAAGAGCAGGAACTTTTTATTGAAGAAAAAAATACCATTCAGGATATCGAAAAAACGGAATGGGATCAATACATGGGAAAACAAAACATCTTCGATTGGGAAGGACTAGTTTATTTGGAAAAAACATTCGGCCAGCATCCCGACCCAACCAACCAATGGAATTATTACTATTACACCATTAAAGATAAAAAAGACAACATAATACTAAAGACCTTTTTCACTTATGGTCTTT
>NZ_DASTTN010000539.1:0-9251 GCF_035760125.1 Flavobacterium sp. | reverse complement strand
AGAAATATATTGGATTTTACCTGTTCGGCAGTATCAATAACTACTTTGAGAATCAATGGTATTCCTACCGCTCCAACTGTACCTACCTCTCTAAGTGTCGTTCAACCTACTTGTGCAACGCCATCAGGAGCTGTGACAGTTAGTCCTCAAACAGGAATGGAATACAGTTTGGACGGAACAACGTATCAATTACCAAATGTATTTAATAATCTTGCCCCAAATGATTATACGCTCTATGTCCGAAACACTGCCGATGCAACCTGCTTAGCTACATCTGCAAGTGCTACGAGAATCAATGCTGTTCCTTCCGCTCCAGTGGTTCCAACTACTCTAAGTATAGTTCAGCCTACTTGTGCAATACCATCAGGTACTGTAGCAATTACTTCTCAAACTGGGATGGAATACAGTTTGGACGGAACAACTTACCAATTACCAAATGTGTTTAATGGTCTTGCATCAAATGATTATATGCTTTATGTTCGAAACACTGTGGATGCTAGCTGTTCGGCGATATCTGCAAGTGCTTCGAGAATCAACACTGTTCCGACTGCTCCGATAGTCCCAACCGTTTTAAGTTTAGTTCAACCTACCTGTACGATCCCGTCTGGGACAGTTTCCATCGCCGCCCCCCAAACGGGAATGGAATATAGTCTGGACGGGATTACGTATCAGTTATCAAATGTATTTAACGGTCTTGTACCAAATGACTATACCCTCTATGTTCGAAACACTGTCGATGGTACCTGTTTAGCTACATCGACTATTGCTACGAAAATTAATGCTATTCCGACAGCTCCGATAGTCCCAACCGTTTTAAGTTTAGTTCAACCTACCTGTACGATCCCGTCTGGGACAGTTTCCATAGCCGCCCCCCAAACGGGAATGGAATACAGTCTGGACGGGATTACGTATCAGTTATCAAATGTATTTAACGGTCTAGTGCCAGACGACTACACGCTTTATGTTCGCAACACTATCGATGCTACCTGTTTAGTTACATCTGCAAGTGCTACGAGAATCAATGCTATTCCAACTGCTCCAGCGACACCAACCAGTTTAAGTGTTGTTCAACCTACTTGTAATGTGCTTTCTGGTTCTATTACAATTGTGTCGCAAATGGGAAAGGAATACAGTTTGGACGGAGCAACGTATCAATTATCAAATGTATTTAACGGTCTAGTGCCAAACGACTATACGCTCTATATTCGAAACACTGCCGATGCTACCTGTTTAGCTACATCTGCAAGTGCTACGAGAATCAATGCTATTCCTGCCACTCCAGTGGTGCCATCCACTCTAAGTGTAGTTCAGCCTACTTGTGCAATACCATCAGGTACTGTAACAATTGCTTCTCAAGCTGGGATGGAATACAGTTTGGACGGAACAACGTACCAATTCCTAAATGTGTTTAATGGTCTTGTACCAAGTGACTATACGCTTTATGTTCGAAATCCATTCGATGCCACCTGTTTAGCTACATCAAATACTGCCACTAAAATTAATGCTATTCCAACAGCGCCAATCGTGCCAACCACTCTAAGTGTGATCCAGCCTACTTGTGCAGTGCCTTCCGGTTCTATTGCAATTGTGACTCAAACTGGAACGGAATATAGTTTGGACGGAACAACATATCAATTGTTAAATGTATTTGACGGTCTTGTTCCAAATGATTACGCTTTATATGTTAGGAATATAGGAGATGCTACTTGTATGGCTTCATCATTAGTAAGTACTACCGTAAATGCAAAACCTTTGTCACCAGTAACTCCAACTCTTTTGAATGTGATTCAGCCCACTTGTTCGGTGCCTTTTGGAACAATTGAGATTGGAAGCATTGCAGGTGTTGAATACAGTATAGGTAACGGCTATCAAGACAATCCATTGTTTTTAAATTTAGTTCCAGACAACTATAAAATAAGTGTTCGGGACAAAAACAATGTCACTTGCGAAACTTTTGGCTCTGATCAATTAGTAAGTGCAATACCACCTGATATCCAATTTGAATCGTCTTGGACTTGTCAATCCAATAAATATGAATTAACAGCCAGTCCATTGTCAAATTCTTATGATCCAAACGCTGTTGAATATGTTTGGAAAGATCAAAACGGAAATACCGTTGGAACCAATTCAAACGTTTTGAATGTAAATGATGTTATAGATGCTACTGCCGAAACAGAAACTTTCCCGTTAACTTATAGTCTCATAATACAATCAAATGCTACAGGTTGCGAAACAACTTCAAATGTTGTGATTGAATCAATATACTGTGATATTCAGAAAGGAATTTCTCCTGATGGGAATGGTTCAAATGACTACTTTGATTTGCGATTAATGGATGTGAAAAAATTGGAAGTATTTGATAGATATGGTATTCAAGTGTACAGTCAGTCAAATTATACCGATCAGTGGAGTGGTCAAACCAATAAAGGTGAAGGGCTTCCAAGTGCTACCTATTATTATGTTATTGAGTTTAATAATGGTAAATCAAAAACAGGATGGATTTATTTAATTAGAGAGAATTAATAAAGGCATTTTTTGAATCAGCGTTCCTTTTTAGAAAAAAAAAATTAGAATATGAATAAAATTTTACTGACTGCTTTACTATTTCTAGTGCTAGTTATTGATGTTAAGGCGCAACAAGACCCACAATATACTCAATACATGTATAATATGAATGTTATAAATCCCGCTTATGCTGGAACAAAAGAGCATCTTACTTTTGGGTTATTGTATAGAAAACAATGGGTGAATATCGAAGATGCCCCAACCTCTTTTACATTCTACGGTGAAGGGCCAGCAGGAAAAAATGTTGGAATTGGATTGTCTATTATTGCCGATAAAATTGGGCCAATTACTGAACAGAATGTTTATGGAGATTTTGCTTATAAATTAAAATTGGGGGAGAATAATAATTTGTCTTTTGGAGTTAAAGCTGGGGCTACTTTTCAAAAAGTTAACTTTTCTGAAATTGTTCCAACATTGCCGGATCCTTCAGAAGGTATTTTTGGTAAAAATAGCAATGATGTGACTCTAAACATAGGTACTGGTGTTTTTTATTATACCGATAAATATTATGTTTCCTTTTCGATACCTAATTTGATAAATGCTGCTCATTTGGATTATGATGGTAAAGAGTACGGCTCAGATGTTTCTCATTATTTTTTGACTGCGGGTTATGTTTTTGATCTTAATCCGAATTTAAAGTTTAAGCCATCATTCTTGTTGAAGTCAGCATTTAACGTTCCTACGTCTTTGGATGTTTCTGCTAATTTTTTATATCAAGAAAAAGTGGAAATTGGTGCAACCTATAGATTGCAGGATAGTTTTGGTTTGTTAGTGAACTTTAATGTTACTCGTGATTTAAGAATAGGATATGCTTATGATCATATTGTTTCGGATTTGAATATTTCTACCTCTTCGTCCCATGAGATAATTCTATTGTATGACTTTTTGCCTGTCAAAAAAGTGTCACTTTCTCCAAGGTTTTTCTAATATTATATACCATTCGTAATGAAAAAAAATACCATACTATTATTTTTTATGCTCATTAGTTTTTCGCTTTTGGCACAAAATAAATTTACAAAAGTAGCCGATAATTTATTTGAAAGATATGAATATGTTAAAGCTTCTCAAGAGTATCTTTTATTGGTTGAAAAAGGAAATTCAGAAGCTTATGTGTATAAGCAGTTGGGGGAATGTTATTATAATATGTTCAATACGGTTGAATCGGCAAAATGGTATTCCTTGGCAGTAAAAACGGAGCAAGATGCCGAAACGTATTTTAATTATGCTCAAATGCTAAAAGCGAATGCTCGATATGAAGAAGCCAATGCTCAAATGAAGGTTTTTGCAGAGAAAGCTCCAACGGATCAACGTGCTGTGGAATTCAATAAAAATCCAGATTATCTACCAAGTTTAATTGACAAGAACAAACTTTTTGATGTCAAAATATTGGATATTAATTCGGATAAATCAGATTTTGGTGCGGTGCTTTACAATGATGTCCTGTATTTTTCTAGTGCTCGAAACGGTGGGGGAAAAAAATACGGGTGGAATGAGGAACCCTTTTTAGATATTTATCAGTCGAATTTGAAAGCTGATGGAAGTTTATCTGAGCCAACACCCGTTTCAGAATTAAATACCAGATTTCATGAAGGACCAGTAAGCATAACGGCAGATGGGAATACAATTTATTTTTCCAGCGAAAGTTTCAACTCTAATTCATTTGAAAAAAATAATGCTAAACGGCTAAAATTTGGACAAGTTCATTTGTTTAAAGCCAAAATGGAGAATGGGAAATGGACGGCAATAACAGCAATGCCTTTTAATGGTAAACAATATTCAACAAGCAATCCGTCGATTGATAAAGAGGGTAAAATCTTGTATTTTTCTTCCAATATGCCTGGTTCTATTGGTGGAATTGATATTTGGAAAGTACGGGTAAATAGTGACGGAACTTATGGTGTTCCAGAAAATTTAGGGGATAAAATTAATACTGCCGGCGACGAAAGTTTCCCTTTTGTTACAGATGATAATGTGTTGTATTTTGCTTCCAATGGTTTGATAGGTTTTGGTGGATTGGATGTGTTTTTTGTTGATTTGAAAAAAAATGATGTTCCAATTAATGTTGGAAAGCCTGTAAATACTGAGAGGGATGATTTTGCATTAACCTATAATATTACTAAACAATTAGGATATGTTTCTAGTAATAGATCTGGTGAAGATCATCTTTATTCATCTATCCCAGTTTGTAAGGGTCAGATAAAGGTTGTTGTAAAGAGTATGAAAGACGATAAGATTCTAGTCAATTCGAAAGTGCTTATTTTGGACGAAAACAGTAACGTAATAGGTACTCAGATATCAAATGAAAAAGGTGAAGTGGTTTATGATGTTGATTGTGAAAAAATATACATTATAGAAGCCTATAAAGATGGATATCTTACTGCAAAAGTGCCTTTGGCGAAATTTGTTGGAGGTGTGATGTCCGTGAATGTTACGATCAAGCCTATTGATGTTGTTATTACGGAAACAGAAATTATTTTGAATCCGATTTATTTTGATTTCAATAAAAGCAATGTGACCAAACAAGGCGCTGAAGAGCTTGATAAATTGGTTTATGTTATGTCACAAAATGATAAATTGAAGATTTATGTAAAGTCACATTCAGATTCTAAAGGTGATGATAAATATAATTTAAATCTTTCGGACAAGAGAGCTAAAGCGACTGTTCAATATGTAATTTCCAAAGGTATAGATGCATCTCGTATTTCGGGTAAAGGGTTTGGAGAAACAGAACTCAAAATAGACTGTAAAAACAAATGTACTGATGAACAAAATGCAACAAACAGGAGGTCTGAGTTTTTGCTGGTAAAGTAAAAAAAGGATTGAAATTTGGTGTTTTAAAAATCACAAAACATTCATAATTAGTGAGTTTGTTTAAACTTTTCAACACTATCACGTTTTCGTAAACGAATTAAAATCTACCTAAGTTGAGCGTGTGAAAATTTACATAAATTTAACGTTTTAAAATATAGTATCTGTAATTTAAATAGCTAAAAACAGAGTAATTCTTAAAATATTAACTCAAAAAAAACACATATTTTAAATTTCAGAAAGTTGCTCAATTCTGAAAAATTAAAAATCAAAAAGCCAAACCAAATTATTTATAACCTACACTTATGCGAAATTATACTTTGCAATCCCTTTTTGCCCCAAAAAAGAGATTATTGCTACTTATTGTTTTATGTTTTATAACATCAGTATCTTTAAATGCTCAGAACTTACTATCATCAAACAACAATAATCCTGGTTTTGAAGGGGTTGGTGGTTTTCAGACCAATGGATATACAGATATTTCACCAGGTACAAGTGGGAGTAGTTCAGATGGAAATTATGCCTTAACTGGAAGTTCTGGTCCGATGAATACCAGCAGTTTTAATAATGTTTCTCCACATTCAGGGGCCAAAATGATGGTTATTGACGCAAATAATCAAATTTTTTGGCAGCAAAATCCGAATATCCAATTACAGGGAGGAGTTAAATATACTTTCTCATACTGGGTCGTAAATATTAATAAAAATGGAACTAGTAATGGTGCATTTCCAAATCCAGTTATTCAATTTAATGCTGCGGATCAATGTAGTTGTACACCAGTTTTGAAGTCGGGAAGTGCTACCGTAAATAATGCAACTTGGCAACAAGTTGTTTATGAATTTACTCCTTCTGGCACAGGAGCTAAATGGGTTCGTATAGAATTGTCTACTCCTAGTGCATCACCAAATGGTAATGATTTTGCAATTGATGATTTGTCTTTAACGGAACCTCCACTTCCTTTATCCATAAGTACGTCTCAAACTGCGATTTCTTGTCCTGGACTAAATGATGGATCAATATCCGCCTATGGTTTTGGAGGTGTACAGCCATATTCATATAAACTAACACCTTCTGTAGGCTTGGCAGTTACTAACTCAACTGGAATTTTTACAAACTTGGCTTCAGGATCTTATAAAGTTGAAGTTTTTGACAGTAATGGTCCTGTAGGTTCTGCTTTTAAAAATGTTACTATAAATTCAGTTTTGGATATGACTATTGCAGGAAGTATTCCAGCAAATTCAGCTTTAGTTCCAGCAACAAGTACACAGCCATTAAGTACAACAATTTGTGCAGGTAACACAATAACGCTCGTGGCTAATAATATGACAGGTTATACTTGGTCTGCTACTCCAGCTGATCCTAGTTTGACAGTGCCAAATTCAGCTTCTATTGCAGTAAGTCCGACGGTAAACACTGTATACAAAGTAACAGCTACCGGTCCTACAGGAGCCCTAAGTAATTTAGTTTATAATGGTAATTTTGAAAACGATGTTGCTGGTTTTTCTTCTGATTATAAATATTTAGCAACTAATCCTGCTTTCGAAAAAAGAACATACGGTGTAATTACGAATCCCAATATATGGGGATCTGTTTATGATAGTTCGCAAGATCATACAAATCCAGGGACTGGAAAGTTTTTTATAACGGATGGTTCAACTTCGACACCAACTATTGACAAAGTTTGGGGACAAAATATAGCTGTAAAATCAGGAGTAACTTATGATTTTAATTATTTTTTGAGGACTATTACTTCTACTTCTCCAACTCTTCCAGCAAAAATGCAGTTAAAAATAAATGGAGTTGTCATAAATAATGCGGCTTCCTCATCAACAGATGTTGCGCCAACAACTACAGCAGGAGGGTGGGTAACATATAAACATACTTGGACAGCAGGTGTTGGGGTTACAATAGCTACAATTGAACTATACGATATAGAGACTAGTGGGGCTGGAAACGATTTTGGATTAGACGATATTACTTTTATAGCACAGGGAGTTCCAACCTGTACAGTTTCAAAGGAAATAACGGTGAATATATCTCCAGGAACTTCTGACACAGCTTTTACTTATCCAACTGCAGTTTGTCAAACATCGACAACTTTGATGCCAACAAAAACAACCCCAGCCACTTTTACATCCGGAGGGACTTGGAGTAAATTTTCCGCCGGAGGTACTTTGTCAATAAATAGTAGTACGGGAGAAATAAATCCATCCTTGAGTACTGCAGGAACATTTACAGTTAAATATGAAGTGTTGCAAGATCTTTCTATTTGTCAGGCTGCAAGTTCGTCAACTTTTAGCATCACAATAAACGTACAACCGGTTGCAGGGACTTCGGGAAGTACAACAGTTTGTGAAAGCAATTCAACTTCAATAAGTTTGTCTAGTTTAATAACTGGCGAACAAGCGGGAGGAACCTGGACAAGAACAACGGGAACGGGAGGGACATTTAATATGGCTTCGGGTATTTTTACACCGGCTGTAGGAGCTACAACTAGCACCTTTACTTATGTATTAACAGGAACTTCTCCTTGTGTAAACAGTTCAAGTATTGCGACAGTAAACATCAAGCCACAACCAGTAGCGGGAACTTCGGGAAATACAACAGTTTGTGAAAGTAGCACAATATCAATAAGTCTATCCAGTTTAATAACAGGCGGACAGGCGGGAGGAACATGGACAAGAACAACGGGAACGGGAGGTACTTTTAATGCCGCTTCTGGTACTTTTACTCCGGCAGTAGGAGCTACAACTAGTACCTTTACTTATGCATTAACTGGAACTTCACCTTGTGTAAACAGCTCTAGCGTTGCAACAGTAAATATCAATCCACAACCAGTAGCTGGAACTTCGGGGAATACGACAATTTGTGAAAGTAGCCCAATATCAATAAATTTGTCGAGTTTAATAACCGGTGAACAAGCGGGAGGAACCTGGACAAGAACAACGGGAACTGGAGGGATATTTAATGCGGCTTCTGGTACTTTTACTCCAGTGGTTGGAGCCACGACAAGTACATTTACTTATACTTTGGTAGGAACTTCTCCCTGTGTTAACAGCTCTAGTGTTGCAACTGTAAATATCAATCCACAACCCGTTGCTGGCACCTCTGGAAATACAACAGTTTGTGAAAATAGTGCAACTCCAATAAGCTTATTCAGTTTAATAGCTGGTGAGCAAGTAGGTGGCACTTGGACAAGAACAACGGGAGCCGGAGGAACATTTAATGCCGCTTCGGGTATTTTTACTCCGGCAGTTGGAGCCACGACAAGTACATTTACTTATACTTTGGTAGGAACTTCTCCTTGTGTTAACAGTTCCAGTGTTGCAACGGTAAACATCAATCCACAACCTGTTGCAGGAATTTCGGGAAATACAACAGTTTGTGATAGTAATACGGCATTAATAAGTTTATCCAGTTTAATAACCGGAGAGCAAACAGGAGGGACTTGGACAAGAACATCGTGAACGGGAGGAACGTTTAATGCAGCTTCGGGTACATTTACCCCGGCAGTTGGATCCACGACGAGTACATTTACTTATGCTTTAAAAGGAACTTCTCCTTGCATAAACAGTTCCAGTACTGCAACAGTAAACATCAATCAACAACCAGTTGCAGGAACTTCGGGGAATACCACAGTTTGTGAAAGTAGCTCAACTTCAATTAGTTTATCTAGTTTAATAACTGGTGAGCAAGCGGGAGGAACTTGGGTAAGATCATCTGGAATCGGAGGGACGTTTAATGCTGCTTCGGGGACTTTTACCCCTGCAGTTGGAGTCACGACGAGTACGTTTACTTATATCTTGACAGGAACTTCGCCTTGTGTAAACAGTTCTAGTGTTGCAACTGTTAATATTAATCCGGTTCCTACGCTAACT
>NZ_DASTTN010000538.1:0-5168 GCF_035760125.1 Flavobacterium sp. | reverse complement strand
TTTAGAAGGTCGGCTTCCAATATTGGTTTTTGCATAATATTTTAAAGTACTCATTTGTTCCAAATAAGGAATAAATTTAGGATGATTTTTAAAATTTAAATATTTATTATATCCCAAATCGGCCATTTGATCCAAAATTTCTTTTTCTTCAATTGACAATTCATTTTGTCCTTGATTGAAAACTTGATTGGCAACACCAGCACTCAAAAGGTTTTCCAAATTATAGCGACAAGAATCCAAAGTTCCGAAATTAGAGCTAATCGTTTGTCCTTGAATTGTAATCTGAATTTCGTTGTTTTCAATATTTGGACCCAAAGATGCATAAAATTTATGTGTTTTCCCACCACCACGAGCTGGAGGTCCGCCACGTCCATCAAAGAAAATTGCATGAATTCCATATTTTCTTGAGATTTCAGTTAATGCTTCTTTGGCTTTATAAATACTCCAATTCGCCATTAAATATCCACCATCTTTTGTTCCGTCAGAAAAACCAAGCATAATCGTTTGCTTGTTATTTCTATTTGTCAAATGTTTAGCATATTCCGCATTGGTATACAATTTTTCCATTACTAAATGCGCATTTTGCAAATCATCAACAGATTCAAAAAGCGGAATAATATCAACGGTAGCATTTTCCCAATTACATAATTTAAATAATGCAAAAGTTTCCATCACATTAAGCGCACTCTCATTATTACTTATGATATAACGGTTTGCACCAAATTCTCCATTATTTTCCTGAATGGTTTTGATGGCTTGAATTGATTCAACTGTGGATCTTGTCATTTCATTTTCAAAATCGGCAGGATCTAAATTTCCTTTTAAAGTTGATAAAACTTTCATTTTTTCCTCTTCGGTTAAATGGAAATAATTATCTGGAAAAATATTTGTTTTTGATTTAGAATAATAATCTACAATATCATAAAAAACACTTTGGTGAATTTTACTGTTTTGTCTGATGTCTAAAGTTGCAAAATGAAAACCAAACAAATTCAATCGAATAAGCAAAGCATCAATTTGATCTACATAAAGAGATTGATGTTGCTCAATTATTATTGTTTTAATTTTATTTAGTTGTGTTTTAAATTCTTCAAGAGTAATAAAAATTTCTCCTTTTGAATAAAAAACAGAACGATACAATTTTTGCTCCAATTCCATTACTAAAGAATCCACTACTGGAAAAGTAAGCTTTCTCTTTAGATTACGTATCTCTACATAATAACATTTTAGAATAGAGGTTCTCAAACGTTCTGCAACTTTCAACGTAATTTCGGTTGTAACAAATGGATTTCCATCGCGATCTCCTCCTGGCCAGAATCCAAGTTTAATTAACGGATTGTTTATGGATTCTCCTTCAAAAACATTTTTTTGCAAATAATGAACCATTTCACCAGAAGTGTTGTAAAAAACATTTTCCAGATACCAAATTAAACTTACTGCTTCATCAAAAGGATTTGGTTTCTCATTTTGAATAAAAGGAGTTTTTCCTAATTGAGCAAGTAGTTGTTTGATTTCTAGTAAATTATTATTACGAATTGCTTCGGTCAAATCATTAATAATTCCTAAAACTGGCCCAGGGTAAAATTGAGTTGGGTGTGCTGTTAAAACAGTACGAACATTGAAATTCTCCAGAAAATGAATCAGTTCTTCTTTATTATCCCTTACATCTGATTTCTCTTTAATATCACGAAGAGAACCTCTTCCTTCCATGTTGTTTACAACTGGAAATGCAGCATCTTCGATAGCATCAAATAAAACAATTTGGCGTTCAATATATTGTATAAAGTGAAACATCAGATTAATTTTATCTTTTTCAGTCGCACTAGTCAAATATTTATCTGAAAAGAAATCAAAAATTTCTTTTGGAGTTTCTTGTTTTTTGAATCCATTATCGCAAAGTTCTGTGAAAATTGGCAGCAAAACTCCCGTATTATCAACAGAATCGAAGGGTAATGTTATAAATACACTATTGTAAATATGGTATTTAGATAAAACGTTTTGATTAAAACGTTCTATTTTTGGTAACGTATACATAATTGTACTATTAGTTTAATGGTTGGTTAATTTAGCATAAAAAAACCCCAAGATTACACTTGAGGTTATATTTTATAATATAGCATTCAAGATTTTTTTACATTTCCTTAAAAATGGTATGCATCAAACGCTTTTTATCATTTATACTTTCCTCTAGTGAGATCATAGTTTCAGTTCTATACACTCCTTCGATATCGTCTATCATAAAAATAACATCTTTGGCGTGCTTCGTATCCTTTGCTCTAATTTTGCAAAATATATTGAATTTCCCAGTAGTTACTGAAGCAACAGTTACGAAAGGAATTTCATTAATACGCTCTAAGACAAATTTTGTTTGTGAAGTATTATTAAGAAAAACACCTACATAAGCAATAAATGAATACCCTAATTTATCATAATCAAGGACTAATGAGGACCCCATAATGATACCGGCATCTTCCATTTTTTTAACTCTTACATGAACCGTTCCAGCTGAAATCAATAATTTTTTTGCAATGTCTGTAAACGGAACTCTTGTGTTGTCTATCAACATATCTAAAATCTGGTGATCTACTTCATCTAAACGAAACTTACTCATAATTCTTTTATTATATGGTTATTTGATACTAAAAAAGTTAAATTTATAAATAAAAATTAAATAAACGGCAAAAATATTATTTTATTATTGTTCCGTTAACGAAAAATACTTTTTCATCTAAATTAAAATCGGCTTTTTGATTTTGTATTGGAAAATTAGTAAAATCATCTTTATATAATGCTCCTTTCGCATCGTACTCATAATGACCAAAATATCCTTCTAAATCACCTACTTCAACTATGTAAGCATTAAATTTTAATTCATTGTCAATTAACTCTTCTTTATATTGAGCAACAAAATTCGTGATTATTTCGATACCATCATAATTTATTTTGACATTTTTATACATAAAATCAAAAAAAACGACTTTATTCTGAGGAATGTTTAAATATTTATCATTTATATTGCTAACTATATCGTTTTCGCTGAGAATAATAAAACTCGAAAGTAGAGATATGAATATGAATTTTCGTGTAAATTCTCTTTCATAATCCCCTGCAAAATGCCCAGCTTCAAACAATAAAGTAGGGACTCCTAAATATTGAAAAGTGTCACCTATGCAATTAATATTAAATGAATCATCAAATCGACCAATTTGGCCTGGAATATAGTTTTGTAAAACTTCATTAATACCGGCAATCAAGTTAATAGCTTTCAATCTAGACTCATTTACCTCTCTTTCTTCATTATAGGAAGGTGCCAAAAAGGACACTGTCGCAGGTTTTCCAGTATCAGCAACACCAAAAATAGTACGTTGATCATGAAGATTAAAACAATAATCAGGTTTAAACTCTTCAAATTTTGCTCTTAATATTTTGCTTTCCGGCTGTGTGAGATTTTGGGAATCTCTATTCAAATCTACATCATTTGCATTAGCTCTAGTATATAATTTTGCTCCGTCAGGATTTAAGATTGGAATACAGTAAAAAGTAAAAGTATCCAAAAGTTGCTTAGCCAAATCCGATCCGTTATTCAATAGATTTATAAAATCGAATAATGCTTTAGTAGTTGTGCTTTCATTTCCATGCATTTGTGACCAAAGATAAATTTTTAATTTACCGGTCCCTTTTTGGTAACTATAAATGGGTTTTCCCAAAACAGATTGTCCAATTATCTTAACATCTTTTTTTAAGGATTCTCTGTTTAATATTGGCTCGATATTCTCTAATGTAATATAACGCCCCTGAATTGTATTTTCTTTATTTTGATTGAATAGTTCTTCTAAATTCATATTACAATATTTGATTTACAAAAGTAAACATCTTTATTTTTACATTTGTAAACTGTTATTTTTTATAAAAAATTAAAATTGTAAACTATTTTTTCAAAGTCTATTGTACGCAAGCTTAATCAAAATTGCGATTCAATAAATCTATAAATTACTTTTTATAATTAACAATAAATCAATATATTAATTCACTACATCTATATGTATACATTAATATTTAAAGTAATAAATTTGTGTTTTAACATTGTAAATTAGGTTGCGACACTCCTTTTGGTTACATTTGTGAATATGCTAATTTGAAATATAATTTACAATGGTAAACACGGATGATTTCATAAAAAGATTGGAGATTATACTTGATTATTATAGCCTTAATGCCTCTTCTTTTGCAGATAAAATCGGAGTACAACGTTCCAGTATGTCTCACCTACTCTCTGGAAGAAACAAGCCTAGTTTGGATTTTATTCTAAAAATTATCGAAATTTTTCCCGATGTAGATTTATATTGGATATTGAATGGCAAGGGTATTTTTCCAAAAAATTCTGAAGCAAATGAAGATTTAAAATCTAATTCTATCGTTTCAAATATTGACACTCCTACTCCAATTGATTTATTTTCTCAAATTTCTATGCCTACTGAATCTAATAGTCTACTTTCAAAATCAAATAAAATTGAAACTTCTACAGAAAATGAAAATTCTGATGAAGTAGAAAAAATTGTCTTCTTTTATAAAAATGGTTCTTTCAAAATATATTCTCTCAATTAATTTTAGTATTCGAACAGAATTGCAAAATCAATTGGGTTTATTTTTTAAAAAAATTAATAAAATATAATTACCACTCTTCTTATTTCAGAAATTAAATAAGAACAGAGTAAATCTTGAAAATTCAAAATCCAAGCACAAATTATAAATAAATTACAATTCGCGAGAATTTAATATTCTTCACAAAGATTCAGAAAAAATATTTTATGCGATTCTCAGCGAGTTTAATTTCAAGATACTTTATATCCGTTTTGGGGTATTTTCCCTTTTGCATCAACAAAATGTTTATTCAAAAAGATCAAATCAGATTCGATATCATTTGTTGGGTAAAATGGTTGTCCAAAGTCAATTACTTTCTTTTCAAAATTTATTGATACCGGAATGATTGGCACATTTGCTTTTAAGGCTATATAATAAAAACCTGTTTTGAGTTGTTCAACTTTTTTGCGTGTACCTTCAGGAGACAATCCTAATCGAAATGTTTCTTTTGAATTAAATATACTTACTATAGACTCAACTTTGTTTAATCCTCCTGTTCTATCTAATGGAGCACCTCCTAAAGATTT
>NZ_DASTTN010000537.1:0-3061 GCF_035760125.1 Flavobacterium sp. | reverse complement strand
CCATTTCAAAATATGGAACTCAATTTGGTTTAGACCAAAATGCCGATGGAAAACTGGATATGGATGATGCTATTGCAGTGACCAAAAGCAGTGGTGGTATTGGTGGCTTTTTAGGAAAGCTTTTTGGGAAATAAATAAAATCTCGATTAATATTAAAAAAGACATTTGCAAACTTGTAAATGTCTTTTTTTTGCATCAAAATAGATGATATTAGAAACTAAACTTATGTAAAAGTTCATTATAAATACATTCTATTTCTGTTAGATTAAGTTATAAAATGCAGAAAATCAGCATAAAAATCCTTAACTTTGAGTAGTTCTATAGTTTGGTTTTTAATTTCCAATCAATTAATAATTTATTCTTAGAATTGTTTTTTATATGACATCCGTAAACAACTATTATTATGAAAAATTTAATTTGCACATTGATTGTTCTTTTAACAATTATTGGATGTAGTGCTTCTAAATCTAATGTTGCAAGTACAGAAAAACCAAAAACAGGAGGTAATGACACCATAAAAATTGAAAATAAAGAACTCGAATACGAAGTAATTATCATTGAACCGGGTTTTGATTTTTGGTTAGCATCAACGGCCTTTCCAAGGGGATATTATTCGCAATCCTATTTGGAAAACAAAAATAATTTTTATGTTATGGAATGGAATAACCGTGTCCGTCAACCGCAAATCTATTCTCCTAATTTATATGAAATGACTATCGATTACAATCCAACTATTAATTATGGTTATGAAGTAAACTATCTTATCTATAATTATATGATTTATTTCCAAAATAAATACAATCAAAGATTATATGGGCGAGTACCACCGAGATAGAAAATAGAATAGTATTAAGAAAAAAAATAATTAAAAATGTTTAAAAAAGACATTTGCAAACTTGTAAGTGTCTTTTTTGCGTAAATACCTTGTTAACAAGTGCTTATTTTTAGTATATTTATAGTTGATTTTCTTTGCTTAAATGCAGAAAAAAATATTTGGCATTAAATACCATCCCAAATCCTATTAAAACTTCTTTTTTATATTTTAAAAGCAACATAGTAATCTTATGGAATGCTTCTAAAATTACGGCATGATAATTGATTAAAGAGATTGAAAAAATGCTTTTTATATAAATGCACATATTCTTTTTCCTATGAAAAAAATAGAAGTTAAAAAATCGAAACCCAAAATAATCTTATTGGTTGTAGGAATGAATATTTTTTCAATAGCATTGGTTTTAACCATACTGTTGTATATAACAAATATCAAGAAAAGTATTTTAGATAATTACAATAATCAATTTCAGAATGAAATCACTAGAATTTCACAACTTGTATTCAGTCAGGTTGTTACTTCAATGGAGAGGAGTGATTTTGTAGATTATCTTAAAACAAGAGATTCCAGCTGGTATAACAAAATGTATTCTGATCCAAGTCTCTTTAAATCTGATTATATAGGGGTTTATGGTTTAGATAATAAAATTATCAATCATACTAACACAACTAAAATAAAAGAAGTTGATTTTGTCCCAAAAGAAGCTTTAACTGCTTTAAATAAATCAAGAAAATCTCGTTTTTATTTAAAAACATCCGATGGAATAATTCAAGTATTTGGTATTGCTATTACAAAATCAAATGACGTAATGAATTCAAAACCGGAAGGGTATTTTATTTTGGCAAGAAGAATAGATACCCCTTTCAAACAAAAGATTGAGAAAATAACCAATTCAACAATAACTATATTCAATAATCAAAATAACAAAGCAATAAAGAATTACATTCTTCAATATAAAGTTGATTTGAAGGATTACAAAAATCAATTTGTAGCACGTGTTTATTTTGAAAGACCTTTTGAGAAGTTTATTGCAACCATTTTAAAAAGTCTTTATTTTATATTGTTTATCTCTTTAGTTTTGCTATTGCTGAGCTTTATTTATACCAAAAAATGGATTTCTATTCCTTTGCATGCCATTACCAAAGCATTGGAAACAGGGAATAAAGGCGCTATTGAAATTTTAAAAAATACGGAAGGTGATTTTAAAAACATTGGAAGTCTTTTTGAAGAAAATGCCAAACAAAAAAGCAAATTGGTAAAAGCAAAATTGAAAGCCGAAGAAAATGATAAATTGAAATCTTCCTTTTTATCCAATTTATCACATGAGATAAGAACTCCAATTAATGCAATAGTTGGGTTTAATGAATTACTTATGAATACTGAAGTAGGAAAAGAAGAGCAACAAGAATATTTATCCGTTATTGACAAAAGTGGAAAAAATTTGATTGCTATTATTGATGATCTTATTGAAATGTCAAAAATAGAATCTCATCAGACAAAACCTAATTATACTGCTGTAAATATGGAGTCTTGTGTCAAAGATTTGTACGACAGTATTAAAATCACAAATAAGAAGGCTAAAAAAATAGATTTCAAATTAATTGAGAGTGAAAATCCAGCACCATATCCTATAAAAACAGATGAAGTCAAACTGAAACAAATTATTACAAATTTGGTTACCAATGCATTGAAATTTACTGAACAGGGTTCTGTTGAATTTGGCTATGAAATTGACGAATCAAATAATCAAATTGTTTTCAAGGTAAAAGATACTGGTTTTGGTATTGACGAAAACAATCAGCAATACATTTTTGATCGTTTTAGAAGAGTGGGAGGAGATCATACAATCAAAATTGGCGGACTTGGTTTAGGTCTTGCTATTTCTAAAGCCTATGCCGAAATGCTGGGAGGAACCATTACATTAGATTCGAAACTGGGAAAAGGCTCCGAGTTTTATTTCACCATTCCTTTGGAATATGTAAAATCACAAAAAATTACGGTTCAACCTGTTAATGAACTTACAATTTCTATAGGTGATGAAGAAGGAACTATATTAATAGCAGAGGACGACAATATCAATTTCTTATTGTTCCAAAAGATAATGAAAGCTAAAAATTATAGAATAATTCGTGCCGAAAATGGACAGGAAGCGGTAGACATTTGCTTTAATAATCCAAATATAGATTTGGTATTAATGGATATAAAAATGCCTATTATGGATGGATTCGA
>NZ_DASTTN010000536.1:0-2146 GCF_035760125.1 Flavobacterium sp. | reverse complement strand
CTCAACATTAAAGAGTCGATCAGAGGTTTCGTTGGAGAGGGAATACAAGTTTTTGCATAGTTCCATCGCTTGGTCAGGAGTTCCTATCATGGGAGCCAACATGGATACGGTGGGAACTTTTGAAATGGCATTGGTATTGGCCAAAGAAAAACTTTTTACAGCCATTCATAAGCATTATTCTCTTGAGCAATGGGATGAATTCATGAAAAATGCTCCCGAAAACATTGAGGATTATATTGCGGTGAGCTCAGGAACCGGAAAAAATGATTTCAATAAAATAGGCGAAATATTTGAACAAAGCCCACAATTAAAATTCATTTGTATTGATGTTGCTAACGGATATTCCGAGCATTTTGTGAGCTTTCTAAAAAAAGCACGCAACCAATATCCCGATAAAGTAATAATTGCCGGCAATGTAGTTACCGGAGAAATGGTCGAAGAATTATTACTTGCCGGTGCCGATATCGTAAAAGTGGGAATTGGTCCAGGATCGGTTTGCACCACGAGGGTAAAAACAGGCGTTGGTTATCCCCAACTTTCCGCCATCATTGAGTGTGCCGATGCCGCACATGGTCTGGGAGGTCATATCATAAGTGATGGTGGCTGTGTCACTCCGGGTGATGTTGCCAAAGCCTTTGGTGCTGGTGCCGATTTTGTCATGCTGGGCGGAATGCTTGCCGGACATAACGAGAGCGGTGGCGAAATGGTGGAAATTGGTGGTGAAAAATATAAAAAATTCTACGGAATGAGTTCAGAGACTGCCATGAACAAACACGTTGGTGGTGTCGCCGAATACCGAGCCAGCGAAGGAAAAACGGTTCAGGTGCCTTTCAAAGGAAATGTCATTGATACCTTAAAAGATATTCTTGGCGGCATCAGAAGCACTTGTACTTACGTAGGTGCTTCCAAATTGAAAGAATTGACAAAAAGAACAACCTTTATTCGAGTGCTGGAACAAGAGAACGTCATTTTCAATAAGTAATTTTAAACTAAAACACTGGTCGAAGGGCTGGTGTTTTTTTTAGGAGCAGAGCAATGGTTTTTCATAACAGCTTCACTCCCGCTTTCCGCAGTATTCCCGATTAACAAAAACTACGGCTAAAAAGCCTTGTTTTTCTAAATCGGGGGATACTTGCTTCCATCGGGGCTAAAAGAGAAATTTAGCATTTCAAAACATCAATTTCATAAATAAATTCAACCAAAAATTAGTAGCTTCGCATAAATAAAAAATCAAAACGTGTTGACTGAATTTTAGCAAAGCAATACCAAAATCAACACACTCCTTAAAAACAAATTATAATGGCATCAGGTTTTTTCGCACTATTGGATGATATCGCAGCACTTATGGATGATGTTGCGGTAATGAGTAAAATTGCAGCCAAAAAAACAGCCGGTATTTTGGGCGATGATTTGGCCGTAAATGCCGAAAAAGCTTCCGGATTTGTTTCCTCAAGAGAACTTCCCGTATTATGGGCAATTGCAAAAGGTTCTTTTATCAATAAATTAATCATTTTGCCTATCGCCTTTCTGCTGAGTGCTTTTTTTCCTTTGGCAATTATAATAATTTTGGTGCTTGGAGGTCTTTTTTTAGCCTATGAAGGCGCCGAAAAAATATACGAATACCTGTTTCCACATAAACATTCAACAATAGAAACCAAAATCCAAGAGTTCACCGAAACCGAAATTTTGTCATTTGAAAAAGAAAAAATAAAATCAGCAATAGTAACCGATTTTATTTTATCGGTAGAGATCGTAATAATTGCGCTAGGCACTGTAATTGAGAAAACTCTAATGTCTCAGATTGTTGTTGTCTCTTTTATTGCAATATTGGCAACCGTTGGTGTTTACGGAATCGTAGCCATTATTGTAAGAATGGATGAACTGGGTTTTAAACTTATTGGAATGAGCAACAAAGAAAACAGCCCATCCAAAATTATCGGTAACATATTGGTACAGGCACTTCCAAAAGTCATTAAAAGTTTAGCCGTAATAGGCACGATAGCCTTGATTTTAGTGGCTGGTGGTATATTTGTACATAATATTGATTATTTACATCATATATTGCCTCAATTGCCTTCCGTTGTAAAAGAATTTATTATCGGACTTGCAATTGGGTTGGTTGTTTTGGGGATAATAAACGCTTTTA
>NZ_DASTTN010000535.1:0-14147 GCF_035760125.1 Flavobacterium sp. | reverse complement strand
TACTTGTCAAGTCGAATGGGAGAGGCGATGGTAAGAGGTTTTGAAGGGGTTGATGTTGGATCAAAATATAATGTGGCTTCCTGCATGAAACATTATATAGGATATGGTAGTACAACAACCGGAAAAGACAGAACTCCAAGTGTTATTCCGGAGCGAGTGTTGAGACAATTTGACCTGACCATTTATCAAACAGCTATTAAAGCGGGTGCCAAAAGTGTAATGGTGAGCTCGGGTGAGATTAATGGAACTCCTGTTCATGCCAGCAAATATTTAATTACTGATGTCTTGAAAAAAGAATTGGGTTTTCAAGGTGTTGTAGTTACAGATTGGAAAGATATTATTTATCTCCATACTAGACATAAAGTAGCTGAGAACAATCGTGAAGCGGTAAAATTATCGGTATTGGCTGGAATTGATATGAGTATGGTTCCAGAAGATTATACTTTTTATGTTGATTTGTTAGACTTAGTGAACAAAGGAGAAGTGCCAATGTCAAGAATTGACGATGCGGTTACCAGAATTTTAAAAATGAAATTTGAATTGAATTTATTTCAAACAGCAGTTGCTAATTTGAAGGATTATCCAAAGTTTGGTTCTCAAGAATTTATTGATGTTGCATACAATGCTGCGTCCGAGTCAATCACTTTGTTAAAAAACAACAATGCCGTATTGCCTTTAAATAAAAACGAAAAAGTATTGCTAACCGGACCAACGGCTAATAGTATGAAATATTTGAATGGAGGTTGGTCTTACAATTGGCAAGGAGAAAATTCAGATACTTATGCAGCAGATAAAATGACTATTCTGGAAGCATTGCAAAATAAAATTGGAAAAGAAAATGTGTTGTATACTACTGGAGCTGATTTAGTGAACTTTGATGATGCTAAAATTGCAAAAACAGTTGAAATGGCCAAAGGTGTGTCTAAAGTTATTCTATGTCTTGGCGAAAAAAACTATACTGAAACCCCAGGTGATATTAGCAATTTATACATTACTGCTTCGCAATCTAAACTGGCTTTGGCTTTGTCTAAATTAAACATACCAATTATTTTGGTTTTGAATGAAGGAAGACCAAGATTGATAAGTGATTTTGAAGATAATATGGGTGCTGTAGTACAGTGCTATTTGTCAGGAAATGAAGGAGCAAGAGCATTGGCAGATATATTGTATGGAGATGTGAATCCTAGCGGAAGGTTGCCGTATAATTATCCTAGGTATCCTAATTCGCTAGAAAAATACAATCGAAAATACACAGAAAGTTTAGGGGATGATGAGCAAAATAATGATGCCAAATATGAAAAAAGTTATTCTCCTCAATTTGAATTTGGTACAGGTTTGTCGTATACAACTTTCGCATATTCGAATCTTAAAATTGATAAAGCAGAAATAAGTAATTCAGATGATTTAAAAGTTACTGTTGATGTGAAAAATACAGGAAAAGTAAGTGGAAAAGTATCTGTTTTGCTCTATCTGTCAGATAAGGTGGCAAGTATAACTCCGGAAGTTAAAGCGTTGAAACGATTTGAAAAAATTAATCTTGCTCCTGGCGAGAGTAAAACAGTAAGTTTTATTTTGAATCAGAAAGACCTTCAATTTGTAAACAATGACTTGAAATGGATTTCTGAAAAAGGAACTTTCAAAATTCAAATAGAAGGACTTACGCAAGAGTTTATATTAAGATAGGTTTAATTAGTTAGGAGAAAAGTGGTAACAGTTTTAGGACTGTTGCCATTTTTTTTTAAAAAATACCTAGTGAGCTTGAGCGGTTAGAACTTGAAAATTTTATTTAAAAAATGAGGTTTTGTATTGGTTTTTATAGATGTATTTGAATCGGAGTGAGCATCTTCATATTCAAAATTTGAATATCCAAGAAGCACCCTAATGCCTTCAGGAACATTGTTTAGTATTATTTTTTTTTGAGAATTTAAATCGTTTTGGATAATTGCCGATTTTTGTCTTTCATTTACAAAATGAGATAATATCAGCATAACTGCAAAATTTAGTATAGCCCCCGCTGTTTCACTTTTAATACCTACTTCATTCGATATCATTTCTGATATACGCCCTTTTTTGGTAGAGAAAATCAAATTCAATGGAATAAAACCCTCCTGTTCAAAAGAGTAATTTATTGAGGAAATTTTTCCATTTTCAAATTCGGTAGTTCTATAAAATTCGGTAAAAGTTATAGAATCAATGATTTTATCATATAAAATGGTATTGTCCATTATATTCTCGAGGCCAATAAGAACGGTGCAAATACTGGTGTCAATAGATTTTCTCAATAGTATTTCATTTTCTTCAAATTTTTTACAAAATATTGAAATTAATGGCGAAGTGATAATGCCTCGCAGTTGAAGAAGTAAAATGGGGGTCATATTTTATCTTTTATCAAGCAATTTTTATTTTTATCGATTTTAAATAATCGATAAAATGATTTGTTTTTCCGATTATCTGATAAATATATAAAAAATATAACAAAAGACAAGAAAAATATTTTTTTTTGTAAAAAGAATGTTTTATGTGACAATAAAAAACTGCTATTGGTCATTATTTTTTGTAATAGCGGTTTAGCATAAATTAATGTTTTGGATAAACCAATTGTAAAATTAATCTAGATATCCGGGAAAAATGTATTCATAATCGAAGTAAGTCCCTCCATAGTAAGGGCCTTGTTCTGAAAGCCTGAAATTGCAGAAAGGTTTGAAGCTTTTTCTTTGTCATCAGGGTTAAGTGAACTAGTGAGCATTATAATAATAATTTTTCCTTTTTGATTTTCATCCAATTTTGAAAAGGCTTCTGCAAATTCCCATCCATCCATTACAGGCATATTGATATCCAGTAGAATCAGCATGGGCTGGGGAAATATACCATTAGATTTTTCATATTTTCCCGAGTTGGTCAAATAGTCTAATGCTTGACGACCATTTAAAGTGGTTTCGATATGTTCTGTTATTCCTGCTTTTTTGATTAACATTTTGCTGATGAAATTGGTTGCCGCATCGTCATCGACAAGCAAAACAGAATTTAATTTTTTCATATGTAGCTATTTATTTTTTTAAGGAATTGGATGCCGTTGTTTTTATTTTGGTATCGTAAAGTAAACGATTGTGCCTTGACCAAATGTAGATTCTATCCAAATGGTACCTCTATGCAAGGCGATAATTTTTTTGCAAATAGCAAGGCCGATTCCTGTTCCAGAATATTCATCCCGATTATTGAGACGTTTGAAAATTGCAAAGACCTTTTCTATATTGTTCTCTTCTATCCCTATCCCATTATCTTCAATGGCAAACTGCCAATTGTCTTCAACTTGTTTTGCAGTGATATTGATAGTTATGGGAACCTCTTTTTTTCTAAATTTTATTGCATTTTCTATCAAATTTTGAAATAACTGAATTAATTCTATGGAGTATCCTTGAACTTTGGGTAAATCTCCAATAGTGATTTGTGTTTCAGTTTTTTGAATGATGTCTGATAAAATTGAAATAGCATCATCTACTATTTCATTACTGTCGACTTCTTTTATTTCTATTTGACTTCCTATTCTGGAATAGTCCAATAGCCCTTTGACTAGTTTTTGCATCCTGTCAGAGGATTCCAAAATAAAATCCAGATATTGATTGATATTTTCATTAGCATCTTTTGGAAAATCTGCTTTGATGAGTTCTGAAAAACATTTTAGCGTAATCAATGGTTCCTGTAAATCATGGGAAGTGATATAGGCAAATTGCTCTAGCTCTTTGTTTTGAATTTGTAATTTCTGATTTTGATTTGCAATCTCTCTTTCATTTTCTTTTATTTGGCTAATATCTCTTACGATGGCATTTATATGATGTTTGTTTCCATTATCGTCAAAAATCATTTTGGCACTGAGAGAAACATATTTTAATGATCCTGATTTTGTTTTAATCAATCGTTCAAAATTATTTAAAATCAATCGTTCATTAATTAGCTTTATGGCGATGTCGTTTTTTTCATCTTCGGGTTGTAAAAAATAAGTTGGCTTGCCAATTAACTCATTTGCAGTGTAGCCGCAAAATTCTACCACGGAAGGGCTTAAATCTGTGAAAATCCCTTCAATATCAGTTTGGAAAATTACGTCCTGAATATTTTCAAATATGTTTCGATATTTTTCTTCGCTTTTTATCAAAGCTTCCTCGGCTTTTATCTTTTCAGTTATATTAGTTGATATGACGGTAGCTCCAATAATTTTATTGTTTTGAGTTACAATAGGGCTAATCTTTAATTCCCAAAAACTGTTATTGGTTTTAAAACTTCTTATTGTGGTAATACTCTCTCCTAGAAAAACTTTGTTTAAGACAGTTACTGCTTCATCAAGTTCTTCTTTGTTAATCAGGCAATCCTGAAGTTTCATTCCCAAAATAATGTCTATACCATTCATGATTTTCATGTTATGGCGATGTAGATTATTAAAACTTAAATATTCATAATTTAGACCTATAGAGTAAATACTAATATCTTTTGGGCTCTCAAGAGTAGATTCAAGCAAAATTTGATTTTCGCGAAGATTTTTTTCACTTGTTTTAATCAAATCTTCAGCTTTTTTTCGTTCTGAGATAATTCCTACCAAAAAGAGGCTACAAATGGTTATCACACTCAAAAATAAGTCCAAAAACAAAATAGAATCGTTAATGTGCTCTTCATAAAATGGACCGATTCCTTGAGACGTTGTTATAATAGCAAACAATGCTATTATAATAATGAACAACGTTGTAATTTGAATCCCAAAACGATAGACAGACCAGAACAATAAAGGTAAGATGAGATATTTTAGGTCGTGATATTGAAAGAATACGCCGAAACATAATAAAATGGTTGCTAGCCCATAGAGTGTTAATTCGAAGAAATTAAAATTATTTTTATCGAAAGAATCTTTTAAAAACCAAGACAGCATCAAAGGAGTAATTAAAATGATACCAATTGCATCACCAAGCCACCATGTTTTATAAGTGTACCAAAATTGTTCTACAGAAATTGAACCGTAAAGTCTCAAGCTAATGACTCCAATAAGAGATGTAATCGTAGAATAAACGATTGGTCCTAAAATAAGTAATACCAATACATTTTGTCCATTTTTCAATGGATGCTCTTTTTGACACAAACGAGTTACGATAATTGTTCCTGTAATTGAAGCCATTACGGTTCCTATTGAAATAAAAAAGCCTATAGGAAGGTGATTTAGAAAATGTGTTTTATCCAGCTTTGCAATGTCTATATTAAGGAATATATTTGAATAAAGTGAGCCAATCCAAATGCCTATCAGTGCTTTGTGTCCCAAAATCAATACCGAGGCAAAAGCAAATCCTGCAGCAAAAAATATTGGACTAACAGTTCCAGAGTTGATTGTTATTAAAAAGCTTGTTTTAGAAAGTAGAATATATAATGTGGCAACCACAAGAACAGCAATTGGAGTTGACCTTAGTATTGAAGGTTTTGCATATAAAGAAGTTAATGAATTAATTGATTTCATTATATTTTGGTTTCTATTAATGTCAGCTACTCAAAATTAATAAGATTTGTCGGAACATGTTGATAATGAGGACAATTATTTTATAAAAAAATAATTTATATTTCTAAAATATAAGTTTGTTGGTATGAATTTATGAAATTTCGATATAAATTTCATAAATGGGAGCGTTTTTTTGTTAATGTCTTTGTAGTAATTTTTTCTGTTTTTGGAATTCAATAAAGAATTACTACTGTATAAATTTAAAGTTAACGTTTTCAATTAAATAAATGAAAACTGGACCTTTTGGAAAGATGTGAAAAACAGAAAACCCACTCGTTTGAGTGGGTTTTGTGGTACCTCCAGGGATCGAACCAGGGACACATGGATTTTCAGTCCATTGCTCTACCATCTGAGCTAAGGTACCGTGCTTATTATATCACTTAGCCTCTATTTTTATAGGAGTTCTGTGAACTTGTTTGCGGGTGCAAATATAGAATCTTTTTTAAATTAAACAATACATTTTTTAAAAAAAATCTATTCGTACCTTAGCATTTTTAAAAAAGATACTATGGTTTTAACTATTGATGTAGGGAATACAAGAATTAAAGGTGCTGTTTTTGAGGGGCATAGCACAATGGAGTTTTTTGTTTTTTCTAAAGATGAAATTCAAGAAAAAATTGAAACTATTTTAAAGAAATATGGGAAAGTCATGCATTTGGTTGTGGCTTCTGTTGGAAATGTAGATAAAAATTCGTTTTTGTATTTTCAAAAAAAACTTGATGTATGGTTTGTTTCCCACGAAGATGCTTTTCCTTTTGTTAATAATTATGCTACTCCAAAAACCTTGGGGATAGACAGAATGGTATTGGCGGCAGGTGCAACTTTGCAGTTTCAAAGTAAAAATCGTTTGATTATAGATGCTGGGACTTGTGTTACTTACGATTTTGTAGATCAAAATAACGTCTATCATGGTGGTGCTATTTCTCCGGGTTTGCGTTTACGATACGAATCGTTGCACAACTTCACCGAAAAACTACCTTTATTGACTGTAGAAAGTCCTAAATATTTTGTTGGGGATTCAACTGCCGAAGCAATCCATTCTGGAGTTGTAAATGGATTGGTCTATGAGATTAATGGTTTTGTCGATGAATATCAATCAAAATACTCAAATTTTATAATAATTTTAACGGGTGGAGACACAGATTTTTTGGCTAAACGATTAAAAAATACCATATTTGCCAATTCAAATTTTCTGTTAGAGAGTTTGAACCAAATTTTTCAATATAAAATAGAAAATGATTAAAAAAATTATTGTTATTGCATGTTTCTTTTTTTCACTAATGTCTAATGCTCAAAGTGGATCTGCCTCTCCTTACTCTTTTTTCGGAATTGGTGAATCCAGATTTAAGGGAAATCTTGAAAATCGTTCTATGGGAGGTTTGAATATCGAGCAAGACAGTCTTCATATTAATATTTTGAATCCTGCTAGTTTTGCCAGTATGAGGTTTACCACTTTTACTATAGGGGCAAATTATACTACAACTAGTCTGAAAACGGACTCTAATAAAGAAAATGCACAACGAACAACATTGGATTATTTGGCAGTTGCTTTGCCGTTAGGGAAAATTGGCGTTGGATTTGGATTATTGCCTTATACTTCAGTAGGGTACAATATTCAATCGACAAGTTCAGATCCAGACGGAGCAAATAATGTAATGAAGGGAACCGGTGGTTTAAACAAAGCTTTCTTCTCATTAGGATATACAGTTATTCCCAATTTAGTGGTTGGTGCTGATATACAGTATAATTTTGGAAGAATTAATAATACAAATTTAGAATATATTACAGGGGTGCCTATAGGAACTCAGGAGGAAAATAAAGCTGATTTGAATGGGTTTACAGCTAATTTTGGTGCAATGTACAAGCACAAAATCTATAAAAAAATAAATTTGTATAGTAGCTTTACATACACTCCTCAAAGTAAATTGTCTTCTAGTAATACTAGAACAATTTCTACGGTAAACTATAATTCTAATTTTGATGTTGCTGTTGTAGATAAAGTGGATGCAAAGGAAATTAGGACAGATTTGACTATTCCAGAAAAAATCTCTTTTGGTTTTGGTGCCGGTCAAATTAAGAAATGGATGATAGGTACTCAAATGGTTTTTCAAAATGTTGGAAAATTAGCATCTGATTATAATACTTCAAGCAATACAACTTATGGAAAATATTCAAGTTATAGTTTAGGGGGGTATTATGTCCCTAATTATAATGTTTTTTCTAAATACTATCAAAAAGTGGTGTATAGAGCTGGTTTAAAATATACGAAAACAGGGACTATTGTTAATTCAGAAGAGATAGATGATAAAGGGATAACTCTTGGTTTTGGATTGCCAATTCCAGGTAGTATTTCCAATGTTAATGTTGGTTTGGAATATGGGCAAAGAGGCACAACTGCTAAAGGATTAGTTCAAGAAAATTATTTTACTTTTGCGGTGAGTTTCTCTCTTAATGACAAATGGTTTGGACAAAGAAAAATTGACTAATTGTTAATTTAAATAAATTTGTTTTCCTAATTGACATTCTATTATGACTTTCTATAAAAAATATATCCTATTATTTTTACTGCTAATAATTGTTGTTAGCATGGTTTTGGGGTGTGAAAGTAATTTTAAGGAGGTTCAAAAAAATGATTATTCCGAATTTGTTCCCAGTGGTGATGCCGATAATGTGAATTTAAAATACACCGATTCCGGAAAAATAAAATCCATATTGATAAGCCCTAAAATGTTTGATTATGCAAATGTTGATTTTGCATTTACAGAATTCCCTAAAGGGGTTGACGTAACAATTTATGATGATAAGGGTAAAAGAACTTTCATCAAGTCGAATTATGCAGTTTCGTATAAACAAACCAATATTATAGATTTACAGGGAAAAGTAAAGATTACTTCGGAAGCTGGACAAATGCTAGAAACGGAACAATTGTATTTTGACCAAAAAAACCAATGGTTTTATACTGAGAAAAAATTTAAACTGACAGATGCAAAAGGAGGCTCAACTGGACAGGGAATTGATTTTAGCAAAGATTTTAAAGTCGTGAATTCACAACGAATAGAAGGAGAGATTGAATCTTCAGAATAATAAAAATAACACAACATGAATTTCTTAAAATATACCTCATACCTTTACTTAGCTTTTGGGATCTATTTTCTTTACGATGGATATACCAAATGGAATACTAACGAAACACCTTTATTGAGTTTTGTAATTGCGGGTCTTGCCATTTTTATGTTTTTCTTTAGAAGAAAGTTTGCCAAGAAATTTGAAGACAGAAATAAACAATCATAAATACTATGGAAATAGGTATCATAATATTGTGTTTAATACTATGTGCTTTTTTTTCAGGAATGGAGATAGCCTTTATATCTTCTAATAAAATTTATTTAGAATTAGAAAAAAAACAAGATAGTTTTCTTTCTAAAACTCTTACTAAGCTTACCGAAAAACCTTCAAAATTCATTGCAGCAATGCTTATTGGAAACAATATTGCACTTGTGGTTTATGGATTTTTTATGGGTGAATTGTTAATGAATTGGCTGTTGTTTTTTAATTTGCATTTTTCAGATTTTACGAGCCTTTTGATTCAAACTGTAATTTCAACATTTATTGTTTTAATAACAGCCGAGTTTCTGCCGAAAGTCTTTTTTCAGATTTATGCCAATTCACTGATTAAGTTTTTTGCCATTCCAGCCTATTTCTTTTATAAATTATTCTATTTCATTTCTACTTTTTTGATTTGGATTTCTGATTTTGTTTTGAAAAGATTTTTTAAAACGGAAGGAGACCAAGTGCAGCTTTATTTTAGTAAAGTTGAATTGGGAAACTATATCAATGAGCAGATGAGTACGGTTGAAGACCATGAAGAAGTAGATTCTGAAATACAGATATTTCGTAATGCGTTGGATTTTTCGGGAGTAAAGGCTCGTGATGTAATGACACCGAGAACAGAAATTGCTGCAATCAATGTTACGGAATCACTAGACGATCTTAAAGAATTGTTTATAGAGACGGGTTATTCTAAAATGGTGATTTATCAAAATTCATTAGACGATATTATTGGTTATGTTCATTCTTTTGATTTGTTCAAAAAACCTTCTACTATTAAGGAGATTGTTATTCCGGTTGAGTTTATTCCAGAGGCCATTTATATTAAAGATGCTATGAGTTTGTTGACCAAAAAACGAAAGAGCGTTGCGGTTGTACTGGATGAGTATGGAGGGACATCAGGTATTTTGACTATTGAGGATATAGTTGAAGAACTATTTGGTGAAATAGAAGATGAGCATGATCTGGATGAAGAATTGATAGAAAAAGAGCTTGAAGAAGGTGTTTTTTTATTTTCTGCCCGTTTCGATGTTGAGTATTTGAATCAGACCTATAAATTGACTATTCCTGAAAGTGATTCTTATGGTACACTTGGAGGATTCATCGTAGACTTTACTAAGGAAATTCCTCAAAAAGGAGATGAGATTACCATCGAAAACTATCATTTTGTGATAGAAGAAGCCACAAATAAGAAGATTGAATTGGTTAAAATGACTATCAAAGACTGAGATTCTTTTTTTAATTTAAAAAAAAACAAAAAAAAAACAGTAGTTCTATAATTATTAATTAGATAATTGTATTTTCGCAAACAAAATTTTAAAATAAACAATAATATACAATGGCAGTTTTATCAAAAATTAGACAACATTCCGCTATAATGATTGGAGTTATTGCTCTAGCATTATTCTCATTTATAATACAAGATCTCTTTACTAAAGGAAATTTTGGTAAGAGCTCGAAGGATGTTGGAAGCATCAATGGAAAGGATATCGCATTTGAAGACTTTAGAGTTAAAGTAAGTAATGTAGAAAAAAGTGGACAGGGGATTTCTTCAACAGAAGCGTCTAGACAAGTGTGGGATCAAGAAGTGACTATTGCTTTACTTTCTGCTGAATTTGATAAATTAGGATTAAGAGTTGGTGAGAAGCATATTATGGATGTTCTTAAAGCTGATCAAAATATTGGTAAAAACCCAATGTTCTTAAATGCTGCTGGTATGTTTGATGTTGTAAAATTCAAAGAATATTTCAGGTCAAATCCAGAGCAAGCACAATTTTTAAAAGACAGAGAAAAAAGTGCTGAGTTGAATGCTAAATTTCAAATCTACAATACCTTAATTAAAGCTGGTATTTATACAACTGAAAGCGAAGGAAAATTCAATTATGAAGTGGGGGCTAATAAAGTAAGCTTTGCTTATGTTGCTGGTTTATTTTCTAGTATCAAAGACAGTGAGGTTAAAGTTACTGACGCTGATATTTTGGATTACATGAAAGCGAGTCCAAAAAAATTCAAGTCTGAGGAAACTCGTAAAGTAGAATATGTTTTAATTGAAGATAAAGCATCTGCAGCAGATATTAATGAAGTTAAAACTAAAGTTAATTCATTATTGACAGGAAGTGTAGTTTACAATCAAGCAACTGGTAAAAATGATACTTTAGCAGGTTTTAAAAATACTAAAAATGTAATTGAATTTGTGAATTCAAACTCTGATGTGCCTTACGATTCTTCATATGTTGCCAAAAAAGATTTACCTGCAGTTGATGCTGATAAATTGTACAACTTAGCTCCAGGTGAAGTTTATGGACCTTATGTTTTTGGAAAATACTACTGTATTTCAAAATCTTTAGGAAGAAAAGCGGGTGTAAATGCTAAAGCAAGTCATATCCTTATTAGTTATGAAGGAACTCAAGTGCCTAACAAAAGAGAGAAAAGAACTAAAGAAGAAGCTAAGGCTAAAGCTGAAGAAATTTTAGCTCAAGTAACTGCAAATCCAGATAGCTTCTTGATGTTGGCTTTCACCAGTTCAGATGATTCATCTGCTCAACAAGGTGGGGATTTAGGATATTTTGGCCAAGGTCAAATGGTAAAACCTTTCAATGATTTCGTTTTCAATAATGGAATCGGAAAAGTTGGATTGGTAGAAACTCCATTTGGTTTCCACATCATCAAAATCACTGACAAACAAGACGGAATTCGTTTGGCAACTGTAGCTCAAAAAATCGAAGCTTCTGAAGCTACTTCTGATAAAGTGTTTACAGAGGCAACTAAATTTGAAATGGATGTTGCTGATAAAGATTTTAATAAGGTAGCAAAAGATATGGCTCTTACCGTATCACCAGCTGTTTCAGTAAAAGCAATGGACGAAAATTTTGGTCCTTTAGGAAACCAAAGAAATATCGTTAGATGGGCTTTTGAAAATGACACTAAAGAAGGTGCTGTAAAAAGATTTGAAGTGGCTAATTTAGGACACGTAATCGCAAAAGTTAAAACGATTGATAACTCTGGATTAGTACCAGTTGATCAAGCTAGACCTTATGTAGAGCAAATTCTTAAAAACAAGAAAAAAGCAGAATTATTGAAAGCTAAAATGAGCGGAAGTTCATTGGAAGCTATCGCAAAAGCTACAGGTACAACTGTGCAACAAGCCACTGATGTTACTTTGGAAAATCCAGTTTTAACTGGTGGTGTTGGTCAAGAACCAAAAGTTGTAGGGAATGCATTTGCATTGGCTGCTAATAAAGTATCAGCTCCAATTGAAGGAGTTACTGGGGTTTATGTAGTGAAAAACATAAGCACTGTTAAAGCACCTGCTTTAAAAAGCTATGCTGATAATGTAGCTAAATTAAAAGCGCAAAGTGCTTCTGAAGTAAATAGAGTATTGCCAGCTTTAAAAGAAGGTGCTGATATTAAAGACAACAGAAAAGATTTTAATTACTAAACAGTAATTTTCAAAAATAAAAAACCCGATACTTATAAACTGCAAGTATCGGGTTTTTTATATTTTGGAGCAGAAAGATTTGGCTTTTTTGTGAATATCGTCCTGCTATACACTTCAATCTTATACTTATAAGGATTTTCGTTTCTATCGGGGCTAAGAGGAAGCATTTTGTTTTTTTGCTTTATCTATGAAAAGAAAAAAATATAAGTGATCGAACTTAGGTTATAATATCATTTCGCTATATGGAATAATGGTCTCAAATCCTTTAGCCATAAAATAAGGACTGGGGTTTTCTTTTGAAATAACCAATACAAAATCACCTCCCCAAGCTCCAAGGCTTTTTATGGTTCCGTCAAAATCTGGGAACAAGGATTCTTTAACGGTTTTTATTTCAAGAATGGAACTCAGCTCTTTTTCGTGTTTTTCTAACGCTTGCGCAAAAGTGTCTTCGTCTTTTGCATCCAAAACAGTTTCTGTAAGTTGATCTATAATTTCTTTTGCGTCTTCTAAATTGTTTTTTTTCTCTTTATAGGAAGCAATGGCATTTTTGCTGTTTTGCTTTTGGTTGAGATAAACAAAGTATAAGTTTTCCGTAAATGTTGGATGAAATTTTACTTTTTCAACAACTGGTTTTCCTTGTTCAAGATGATATATAATGGGATTGTCGTTTTGTGCGCAAGCAATATCATAACCACTGCCTCCAAAACTGTTTTTAAGTAGTTCAAAGGCATTAATGTTAAACCATTGGGCAGTATTGTTTATTAAAGTCGAAGAGGTTCCTAATCCCCATTTTTTTGGAAAACTTAGATGGGTTGAAACGATATAACCTTCCGAGTTTAAAATTGCATCTGGATTCAATAGAAAGGCTTCACGTAAAATGGTAATTAGAGTATTTTTTACAGATTCTTTCTCAAAAGGAGTGTTGGAAATAATTGCCGAAAATGGAATGGTGTCTTCAAACCAAACACTTCCATCTGCATCATGGCTTTTCCATTTTATTTCTTGGTTGCTACTTTTCTCAGCAATTAGGTTTTGTCCAAATTTTGTAGGTAGGGCTAGTGCTTTTGCACCATCAAGAACGAGATACTCTCCTGTTATTAAAAGCTTTCCGTTGCTGTAAAATGTTTTTTTCATTATTTTTTAACTCAAACAGTTTTGTCAAGGTTTAAAACTTTGACAAAACTTAATGATAATTATTTCCTTAAATTTTCAATGTAATCAACTACTGCACTATGGGAAACAATATGATGCTTGAAGTGCTTTTTTATCAAAATACGTTCTTCTTCATTGGCTTCAAATTGATTTAGGATATTGTTCAAATGCATTTTCATGTGTCCATCTTGAATTCCTGTTGTAGTCAATGAGCGCAATGCGGCAAAGTTTTGTGCCAATCCAGCTACCGCAACAATTTGCATTAATTCTTTGGCTGAAGGTTTTTCAAGCATTTCTAATGATAACTTTACTAAAGGATGAAGCGATGTCAACCCGCCAACTGTACCTAAAGCCAAAGGAATTTCCAGCCAAAAACTAAAAATTCCGTTTTCAATTTTAGCATGGGACAAACTCGAGTAATGTCCTTTTCTGGAGGCATAGGCATGAATTCCTGCTTCTACAGCTCTAAAGTCGTTTCCGGTTGCGAGAACAACAGCATCGATTCCATTCATGATTCCTTTGTTGTGAGTTACGGCGCGATACGGCTCTACTTCTGCAATTTGAACGGCTTGAATAAATTTGACCGCAAATTCATGAGGATATTCAATATGTTTTTCGGCTAAATCTTCAATAGGACAAGAAACTTCGGCACGAACTATGCAATCTGGAACATAGTTGGAAAGAATACTCATAACTATT
>NZ_DASTTN010000534.1:0-3678 GCF_035760125.1 Flavobacterium sp. | reverse complement strand
ACTATTATTTTCTATATTTGAAACGAAACAAATTTTCGCCAATCAACCCAATTTTAGGTTTATAGTCGCTACTTTATAGCGAGTATATGCAAGTTACCTGTCATTATTAGAAAATACAACAAACGAAGAATGAACAAACTTTTGACAATAATATTCTTGATTACCGTAGCAACTGCTTGTAAACAAACAATTGTGGCAACTGCATCTAAACAAACAATTACTGACAAACAGAAAATCGCTGACTTTAAAAATGATTTTATGGACAAAGTCGAAATGTATAAACCCGATACTTTACATAGCGACACCTTGACTTTTGTAAGAGAGAAATACCCAAACGTTAGACTTGTAAAAACTTTTACAAAAAACAGAAATGTAGTTGTATATGACTATTACTTCAACGGGACAAATCAACTCCAAAGCACATTAACATATGACACATTAGGAAAACCAACTGGAGTAGTAAAGCAATACACAAAAAAAGGAGTGTTGGAATACACCCAAGATTACGACAAAGGGGAATGGATAGTTTTCAATAAAAAGGAATATCCTTTTTACGACTTGCAAAAGAAAATGAAAGTAATAGCAGACAGTTTAGTTAGCAAAATGTATGGACACAATTTTTTGATAAACAATACTATCTGGAGTATAAGTAGTTCAGCCATTTATAATGAAAACGAATCAGGTAATTGGACTGATAAATTCGAAGAAAAGCCGACAAAGTTTCTTTTTAAATATGATGTTAAACTTGACAAGGACAATAGGTATGATGACCTTATTAAATTTCAGTTAGACTCAAATGGAAACTTCATTCCTAATCAGTATGGGGCAATTTACGGATTTGAAAATGTCCCCGATAATTTAAAAGGTGGTTTTAAACTCACATATGAAGAGGCAATAAAACTAGCTAAACAATTGGGACTTACAGAAAACAATAACACAAAAGCAATTGGCATTTTACAATGGGAGAATTTCAAAAAACCAGAACTTATAAATGGACAATTTCGCTTTTATGTAGCTAGTAGAACAAAGACAATTGAAAATATTGCCCCAAATGGACGTTCAAGCAGAATTACAAAATATGAAGTTTACTCTTTTAATCCTTGGACAGGCGAATTTATTGAAAAGAAAAATATGAAATCAGTTTTCTCCTGAGAGAAAAATAGTGGCAATAGTACAGGACTAATGCCCGACAATGAATAAAATAACGACAGGTAACAGCTACTACAACGGATTTGGGCAATTGGCTTAATGGGAAAATGGTTTTGTATTTGGGATGATTTGGCAAATCCGAAGAATGGGCTTAATTTAGTCCCAAACCCGCTGTAGTACCAGAACGTTATTGGTTATTGCCAACCAGAAAAAGTGAAAAACAATAAAACTTAATATTTTGAAGAAGCTAATATTTCTATTTACTCTTTTATTTACTTTACTATCATATTCGCAAAGTGATAAATTAATTGGAGAATGGACGAATTGTAGTTCGATATGCAATGGTGTAACTGCTAGTAGGAATGTTTGTTCTAAAATAGAATTTAAGTCAAACCAGACTGTAATTATAACTCAACCTAGTAAAGTAGAAAATCTAAATTGGAAAATTGCAGGTAATGAAATCACATTTATTAGTTTAGATGAAGATCCGAAAAACGTAACTTTTTCTAATTCAAAAATCTATATTCTAAAATTTAATGAAACTTTCACAGTGCTAACAGTAAACGAAAAGGGAAAAGAAGAATGCTATGATTTGCTTTTGAGGTAATGCAACATCCAGATAGCGCGGATTTGCAATCCGTGCCCTCTACAATTGTCAAGGCTAACTTGTTATTTGTTGTTTATTCATTTTTTTGGAATTGTCATAAAAAAATCCTAATAACAGCTCTTTAGCCCTGATGGAAGCGGTATCCCAGCTCGTTTTTTCTACGAGATGGAATATAGCAGACAGCAGGAACGATGCTTACCGATAAAGCCAATTCTTTCGCTCCTAAAACTTTTATTAATTCAACTGTGAAATCACAATAAAAACCACTGCAAGTAAGGCTAGGAAAAGACCTGTTACATTCAGCTTGGTAACTTTTTCCTTGAAAATAAAAATCCCAACAAGACTGCCAATCATAATAACTCCCATATTCATCCCGGCAAAAACGGTAGAGGGATTTTGGGCAAATGCCTGATGTGCCTTTAGATAAAATAGGATGTTCCCAAAATTGAAAATCCCTACCAAACCTCCAAAAAGGATGCTCTTGGAATCCATTTTATTCTTTCTGAAAAGTATTTCATAGACATTGAAAAGTATCATTATTACAAGTGCTATAGAGAAAAGAACAAATAACGAAGTCGTAAAAGGCAATGTAGAAGTCAGCGCAATTTGCTTAAAAAGAAGATCTATCACTCCAAAACCAAGCAGTACTAGGGTTGGATAAATCCATTTGTTTTCCTTGTTTTCGGTAGGTTTATCTAGAATAAGAACTATTGCCGGAAATCCGAACAAAAGGGCAGTCAATTTAAGTCCGCTAAATTGCTCTCCAAAAAACAACCAAGCTCCCAAAATGGAGATAATCAGCGATAATCGTTGGGCAACATCGGTTTTTACAATACCCATATGTTTTATGGAAGTCGCCAAAAAAAGAAACACAACAGGCAACAAAACACCTAATGGAATAAGGATTCCCCAAGGCGAAGAAGCGTCCAAAACCGTTAAATCAGGGCTAAAGAACAAATAACACAACGCTAGAGCAAAGACATAATTATAAGCCACAATTTGCGTGGCAGATACGTGATATTTGCGGGCAATTTTGAAAATCACTCCCACTGTCACACTGCAAATAACGCTTAGAATAAGAAATAACATAGTTCGATTTTTATTCGTGCAAAAATACTATTTAAACCTAGAATGCGCATTAAATTTTAGTCGCAACAATTACAAATACGATTGACTCCATTTATTTTTAATCAATTTTATACTATTTTTAATATTATTTAAGTTCTATAAAACTAAATTGCACTAAAATAAATTGAATATGGAGAACATAAAAATACTTTGGGTTGATGATGAAATCGATTTGCTCAAACCACATATATTATTTCTGGAGAAAAAAAATTACAGCGTTACCACCTGCAATAATGGTCGTGATGCCATAGATATTTTTGACGAAAACAATTTTGACATTGTTTTTCTTGACGAAAATATGCCCGGAATGAGTGGTTTGGAAACATTGTCTGAAATGAAGGAGAAAAAATCTTCTATTCCAATGATAATGATTACCAAAAGCGAAGAAGAATATATAATGGAAGAAGCCATTGGTTCTAAAATCGCCGATTACCTTATCAAACCCGTAAATCCTAATCAGATTTTATTGAGTTTGAAGAAAAACCTGGACCATTCCCGATTGATTTCCCAAAAAACGACTTTGGATTACCAAAAAGAGTTTCGAAAAATCACTATGGAAATGGCTATGGTCAACTCCTATGAAGACTGGGTTGAATTATACAAAAAACTGATTTTTTGGGAACTTGAATTGGAGAATATCGATGATCAAGGGATGATTGAAATTCTTGAATCCCAAAAAGTGGAAGCCAATTCACAATTTGGAAAATATATTGAGCGTAATTATGAAGATTGGTTTGCACCAAAAGCGGACAAACCGATTCAATCCCATAATTTATTCAAAGAATTGGTCGTTC
>NZ_DASTTN010000533.1:0-2754 GCF_035760125.1 Flavobacterium sp. | reverse complement strand
CCCAAAAACAACCCCACTTTGGTATCACGTAATATAGTAAGCGTATTGTATTTTCCTATTTCAATCATTTTTATTGAGATTCTAAGTTGTATTACCAACTAAGTTTAAAGCGCAAAGGTACGAACTTTGAAAATGAGATTTAAAAAAACATTACCAATAAAAAAAGCGTCTGTTAAAGACGCTTTCTGAATAGTTCAATAATTTTAATTGTAAGCACTTTCTCTTCCAAAATGTAGAGCGAGCAAATAATAAACCACTGCTCTATATTTATTCTTGTTTGATCTTCCATATTTTTCCAAAACAGCATCTATCCCTTTTAAAAGTTCAGGGCCATCAGTCAAACCTAATTTTTTGATTAAAAAATTATTTTTTACCGTCGCAATTTCGGATTGTTGAGTTCCCGCAATAATGGAAGAATCTGGATTGTATATGGACGGACCGCAACCTGTGGTCACTTTTGTCAATAAGTCCATATCTGGTGTAATCCCGCATTTTTCTTTCAAATCGGCTGCATACTTTACAATTAATACGTCTTTTGCACTCATAAAAATATATTTAAGGTTTTTACTTTTACTTTTATAACATACTCAAATTTAGCAATTTATTATTAAACTGTGCGATTTTTATTCATTAAATTTTCATAAATATTTGTTCTTTTAATTAAATACAATTTTACACTTTAAGAAATGTTCTTTCATAATATTTAAAAACAAATACTACAAATTAAATTTACTACTGAAAACACGCTAAATAGCTAAATAATATATTTCCAAATATTTAAATATTGAAAACGTTTTTTATATCTTGTTGAATAAATATGTTTTTATAACAATTTTTAGTTTTTTAAAACTAATTCTGTTTAAAATTTCACAAAGACAACCTTTTCTAAACAATTGTTAGAAATTTTATATTTTAGCGTATTTATTACATATATAAATTAAAATGTTGTAAAAATCTTATATAATAATTTTTCGTTGTAACTTTCAATATTTATTTATCCAAATTAGTATGTTTGCAAAACTGTAAAAAAATTCTTTAAGCCCCCAAAAAAGATTTCATTTTATAGGTAAACCTAAGCACAATATAAACATTTTTAAAACACTCAACCTACTAAAAAAATATGGTAAACAACTACTTAACAAATTTTAAAGGATTCAGCAAAGAAATCTGGATTCTGACTTTCATTACTTTCCTAAATCGTGCGGGTACTATGGTAATACCTTTTCTTTCCAAATACATGAAAGAAAATCTATCTTTTTCATATAGCCAAATTGGATGGATAATGTTTTTCTTTGGAGTTGGCTCCATAATTGGCTCTTGGTTAAGCGGTAAACTTTCAGACAAAATAGGTTTTTACAAAGTGATGGTTTTTAGCTTATTTACAAGCGGCTTAATCTTTATTGTCCTACAATATCTAACTTCATTTGAAAGCCTTTGTATAGGGATTTTAATTTTAACTTCGGTTGCTGACATGTATCGACCGGCTATGCTACTGGCCTTGGACACTTATGAAAGTAAGGAAACAAAAACCAGAGCTTTAACATTAACCAGAATTGCAATAAATACAGGCTTCCTAATAGGTCCTGCTTTAGGTGGATTGATAATTATGAAAATTGGCTACAGTGGATTATTCTGGGTTGATGGCTTAACCTGCATACTTGCGATTTCAATTTTTAGCATAATGATAAAAGAAAAGAAATTACCTTTTAAACTCAAAAAGATAAAAAGCGACACTAATTCAAACAAAATTATTTTCAACGACAAGCCTTTTTTATTGCATTTAGTTATTACAATGGCAACTGGAATATTATTTTTTCAAATGTTCACAACCCTGCCATTATATTATAAAGAGCAATTTAATTTTACCGAATTTGAAACTGGCTTATTATTGAGTTTTAGCGGTTTGATTTTAATCCTTTTCGAACTTCCAATAGTAAGGTTTGTCGAAGAGAAAAACATAGATAGAATTAAAGTAATTTCCTTAGGGATACTGTCAATGTCCATAAGCTTGTTATTAATGCTTTTTAGCAACTGGAGCGGTGTTTTAATCCTTATGGTGTGTTTTATGTCAATTGGCGTTATGCTTACCTTTCCTTTTGCTAATTCATTTGCCATGAGTAGAGTCCATATGAATCTCAAAGGACGATATATAGCTATATTCACAATGAGTTATAGTTTTGCCCATATCTTAAGCGCAAAAATGAGTATGACAATTATTGAAGCATATTCTTATCAGGCAAATTGGATTTTTATGGGAACACTTGGCACGGTTGCTTTAATTTTATGTTATTACTTATCAATAATGCTAAAGAAAGAAAGGAAAAGTATTGAGCTAAAAATTAAAAATTCACTTTTTACCGAAAAAAAGTTTTCCTAATTTTTGCTCAATTTTAATAAATCCTATTTATTTTCCAACATGGAATTGGGTTCTAAAGATTAATTCATTTTAAGATAAATCAATTCAGATTATTTAACAAACACTTGTAATTTTTTATGAGTGTTTTTTTTGTTCTCATTAAATAATAAAAAACATTGATCAAATGTCATCATATAGGCAAATATATACCAAATGAATATTTCTTCCCTAAAGATGAGTTTATAATACCTGAACATCGAATTATAATATATGGCGATAAAAGGGTGATACGTCAATCACGACGGGAAAGCACAAAAAAAAAGCCTTAAAACATAAATGCTTAAGGCCTTCTTTTAATAGAGAATTCAAATATTCTCTAAATAATATTTAATTATCAA
>NZ_DASTTN010000532.1:0-7051 GCF_035760125.1 Flavobacterium sp. | reverse complement strand
CGTAGCGGTAAGATGACCATTAATCACATCAACATCTTGAGCAGTAATTCCGGAACTCTTCATCGCATTCTGAATACATTTTTGAACAGCCAAGGGATTTGGAGCAGTTAATGTTCCCAAACCTCTTTGCCCTCCAGAATTCAAATCTCCTCCTAAAACTTCTGCATATATTCTAGCACCTCTTGCCAAGGCAGCCTCCATATCTTCCAAAACCAAAGCTCCTGCACCACTCGCAGGCACAAACCCCGAAGCACTCTGAGACATAGGTCTTGAACCTGTTACCGGCGAATCGTTATGTCTAAATGTACAAACTCTCATGGCATCAAATCCTCCCCAAACATAAGGACCAGAATCACTGGTACTTCCAGCAAGAATTCTTTTAGCCTGACCGGATTTTATACGATCATAAGCCATAATAATACTTTCGGTTCCTGTAGTACAAGCGGATGAATTGGTTGTAACTTGATTCCCTAATCCCAATTTCCCAGCTAAATAAGCACTTATTCCACTATTCATTGTTTGAATTACAGTGGTACTTCCTAAATTCCTACCTTTAAAATCATCAATTTTATAAATGCTTTCTCTAAATTTTTCAACCCCAGAAGTTCCAGCCCCAAAAATAGTTCCGCCATCCCAATCAGGCTCTTCCTGAATCTCCATTGATAAACCAGCATCTTTCCAAGCATCAATTCCCGCTATAACACCGTATAAAATTCCTGTTGCATTAAAATTTTTGAGTTCCAGTTCCGTGAAGTATTGCAATGCCAATTCCATTGAAACATTAGGCATTCCGGCAATTTGGCAAGAAAACTTTAATCTTTCCAATTCCTCAAAATGTCTAATTCCAGAAATCCCATTCTTAATCGCATATTGAAACGCATCGAGACCCACCCCATTTGGAGCGACTACGCCAAGACCTGTTATAACAACTCGTTTTTCCATTTTTAATTACGATTTCAAACTATCATACCGGCAATTATTCCACTGCAAACTATTTCTCCTTTTTCATTTTGCATATTGACTTTGCATTTTAATTTTCCAAATCTAAAATAGATTTTCTGAGAAATCACCTTTACTTTTTCATTTGGAAAAACTGGTTTTAAAAAATCAATACTAGTTGATGTTAAAGCGATTAGCGATATCGAACTTACTTTTTCATTTAATAAAAATATACCCAAACAAACCAAACCAATCTGAGCCATAACCTCCGTTAAAATCACTCCAGGAGTAACTGGATTCCCTTTAAAATGACCTTTGTAAAAATCCAAATTTTCGTCAAAAGTATACTCTCCCTCTACCCCATCTTCATCTATTCTGATTATTTCGTCAACAAACAAAAACGGTTTTGAATAAGGCAATTTTGAAATTACATCTATTTTTTCCATATCTCATTAGTGTCCTAAAACTGCAACAATACTCTTTGAGCCGAAAATCCGGGACCAAAACTCAACATCAAGCCCTTAGAGCCTTTTTTTGGTTTTTTATCCATAAATCGCTCTAAAACATACAATACGGTTGCACTTGACATGTTTCCGTAAAGTTTCAAAACAGCTTTAGTATCATCTATATTTTTTTCATAACCCAAAAAGAGATCTTCTACAATTTGAACTATTTTTTTTCCTCCCGGATGAAAAATCAAATGATCAATATCTGCAATTTCTAAACTATTCTTTTTTAGAAAAGGATGAATAATATCTCCAAAATGTGACGTTATTGTTTCAGGAACCTCAATATCCAAAACCATTTGCAATCCGGAATTAGTTAGTTTAAACCCCATCATATGAATATTGTCAAAAAAATGATACATTTCTTCAGCCAAAATCTCCGGTCCTTCCTCTTCTTCCACCGATGAAAGCAAAACACAGGCTGCACCATCACCAAAAATTGCCGCACTCACAATGTTAGTCATCGAAAAATCTTCTAATTGAAACGTTGCTGTCGGACTTTCTATAGCAATAACTGCTGCTCTTTTACCTGGATTCGCCTGAAGAAAGTTCTTAGCATATATAATTCCCGAAATTCCCGCCGCACAACCCATTTCAGTCACAGGCAACCTCACAATATCTTGCCTCAATTTCAAACTGTTAATCAAATAAGCATCCAAGGAAGGAATCATAATCCCAGTACAACTCACAGTGATGATATAATCCAAATCCTCAGGCAACCATTGGGCTTTTTTCAGAGCCTTATCCAAGACTTTTTCTCCCAAATCGATTACTTCTCGAATGTACGTATCATTTTTCTCTTCAAAGGAGGTATTTTCAAAAACCGCAATCGGATCCATTATCGAATACCGTTTATCAACTCCTGCTCCCTCAAATATTTTCTTTACTTTTCGAATAAAACGCTCTTCTTGACCTTCCAACCAAACATCCAAAAAAGGTAGAATCTCCTCAGTAGTTCTCGAAAACTTCGGCAATTGCTTGGCAACACATTTTATTTTTACGCTCATTTATTTTCTTTAGTAGGTTTAATACAATCATTAATATTTGGAGCACAAACATTTGGCATTCTAGAAAATATCATCCCGCTTTCCGTTACAATCTTTTGTGCCGAACCCCGGCACAAAAGGATTTCCACTGCAATCGGGGCTAAAGAGAGATGTTTTTGCATTTTTTGACATTATTAAAAAAAACTCATTTCTCCACAATCCATTGGTAACGAAAAGCCCATTTCCATTGAATACTGTATTTTTTAAATCTCAAATTTTCTGAAAATGCAATCAATTCTTCTTTTTTAAAACCTCTCAATATTGAAGTCAAACCATCTTCTCGTGACATTTTATTCATTCGAAAAACAAAACAAAGCGCTTGAAATAATCGATATGCTACAGAATTGCGATGCAAATCATTTACAACAAAACCCAGTTTTGAATTTTTATTAAACAACATTAATAATTCAATAATTTCATCGTTTTTAAAATGATGTAAAGTCAAAGTACAAAGCACTATATCATAATTTAACTCACTAAAAGATTCACTAAATACATCTTCACACCTATACTTAATATTTGGATAGTTTACAGATAAATCAATCGCATAATTTACAGTAAAATTATTGGCATCAACACCAATCAATTCCAAATTTAAATTATTCTGCAAACCAAAATCAGCTAATTTTCGCAACATATCTCCGTTTCCACACCCAACATCTACAATCTTGATCGGATTTGAATAGGATTCTTTTTTCAGTAATTTCTCAACCCCTTTCAAAGTCAATTGATTACCTCCTAAAAGCTGATTTATTTGTGCAATTTTATCCAACGCCACTTTTAAAGCATCACCCTCCAACGCAAAATCATCCATTAATTCAGGATTGTTCGTTCTATGTTGTGTATTTACAAGCACTATTTTTAATTATTTCGAATTAAATTCAATTGCTTTTTAACTATTGCTATTTTTTCATTCTACGACAATTGGTTTCCCGTGAGTCCGCTTTATTATAATTGGCATTAAAAATGGGAATTTAATCATTATTTCCATCAAAACAGAAGAAAGTTTTGTTTTTTGCAGTATAAATGCTAAAATACGCCCAATTCTTAATCTTTTTTTAAAATTTGCATTCCATTCTGCAATATACTTTTTCTCCAATTCGTCTCTGGATTTTATTTTTTTAGCATAAAAATCTCCTATTAATTCAGAAGCAATTTTGGCACTATGAATTGCCATCGCCATACCATTACCACATAAAGGATGAATTAAACCCGCGGTATCTCCAATCATCAAAATATGATTTTCTACAGCTGCTTTTTTATCAAATGAAATTTGGCTAATTGTCAATGGAGCATCAAAAAGTATTTTACTGTCATCAAAAATTAGTTTCAAATGTGGATTCTTAATGACAATCTGATTTTGAAAGTCCTCAATGCTTTTATATTTTTTAAAAGATTCATAACTCACCAAATAACAGATATTAATTACATTGTTTTCCACTTTTGAAACTCCACAATATCCGCCTTCAAAATTATGTAAAGCCACTAAATCATTTGGAAATTCACCAAAATAATGAGCTTTCACAGCTAGCCAGTACGATTTTTCTTGAATAAATCCTCTTTTTAGTTTCTGATCGATATTGGATCGTTTACCAAAAGCACCTATCACAATTTTCGAAGTAATACTTCTATTGTTTAAAGTCGAAACAGTAAAAAAGTCATTATCAAAAACAATATCATCAACATTGTCCTGTATTATTTCACACCCATTCTCGATGGCTTTTTTGCATAAAAAAGCATCCAAAGCAAATCTACTTACACCAAATCCACCAAGCGGTAAATCACATTTAATTACTTTTCCTTCAGAGGTTGAAAAATCTAGTTTTGAGATATGAGTTGGGTTTAACTCTGATAAATTTATCGAAAGCCAATCCAAATAAGGCAGGATTTCATTTGAAATGTATTCACCACAAACTTTATGCTTTGGATATTCATTTTTTTCTATTAAAATAACCTTTAAACCAGTTTTAGACAAATGTATAGCAGCTGTCAGTCCAGCCAATCCTCCTCCAACAATTGTAACCGCTTTAGTAGCATTCATAGAAAAGTTAATTTTAAAGATTGGATTTCAAAACTAAGGTGAAAATACACAAATATTGCTTGAAAAACGAATTCAAATGGTATTTTTGAAAGAAAACAACAACCCGAAAAAATTAAAATTTTGGAACTTGTTTTTTGACTTTTCAAGTCCTATATTTGCTTTCGAATAAAAAAACCTATGGAACAATTTGTAGTATCGGCACGTAAATACCGCCCCCAAACATTTAAAGATGTGGTTGGACAAAAAGCGATTACCAATACATTACTCAACGCCATAGAAAACAACCATTTAGCTTCAGCCCTTTTATTTACCGGGCCTCGTGGTGTTGGTAAAACAACTTGCGCCCGTATTTTAGCTAGAAAAATAAATCAGCCTGGTTACGATGATCCCAATGAAGATTTTGCATTTAATGTCTTCGAACTAGATGCTGCTTCTAACAATTCTGTTGATGATATCCGAAATTTGATAGATCAAGTTCGTATTCCTCCACAAACAGGTCAGTACAAAGTATACATCATTGACGAGGTACACATGTTGTCGTCGGCCGCTTTTAATGCTTTTTTAAAAACATTGGAAGAACCGCCAAAACACGCCATTTTTATATTGGCTACGACCGAAAAACATAAAATCATACCTACGATATTATCTCGTTGCCAGATATTTGATTTCAAAAGAATTACAGTAAAAGACGCAAAAGAACATCTTGCAGATGTAGCCACAAGTCAATCTGTAGCTTTCGAGGATGATGCTCTGCATATTATTGCCCAAAAAGCAGATGGCGCTATGCGTGATGCCTTATCTATTTTTGACAGGGTAGTTTCTTTTTGCGGAAACAACTTGACTCGTCAGGCTGTAACCGAAAATTTAAACGTCTTAGATTACGAAACCTACATTAATGTTACCGATTTAATTCTAGAAAATAAAATCCCTGATTTATTAATAGCGTTTAATGATATCCTATCAAAAGGTTTTGACAGCCATCACTTTGTTTCGGGTTTAGCTACTCATTTCAGAGATTTATTGGTAAGTAAAACACCCGCTACACTTGTACTACTTGAGGTTGGAGAACAAGCGCAAAAAATGTACGGGATCCAAGCGCAAAAATGCAGTCAAGATTTTTTATTAAAAGGAATCGATATTGCCAACGATTGTGATTTAAAATACAAAGCCAGCCAGAATCAACGACTTCTTGTTGAACTTTGCTTGATGCAACTAGCCTCCATCACTTATGATGGAGAAAAAAAAAAGTTGAACAATTTATAATTCCTCCCACTTATTTCAGAAGAACGGATTATTCTATAGTAGAAGTTTCCAAAAAAGAAACTAACGAAACTAGTAATATTAATAGTGGCATTAGCAACAATATTGAAAAGGTCGCAATTGCTAAACCTATTGTTGTTGCTGAAGAAAAGACACAAATTACAAATCCAGAAACTACGAATAATTCAAGCAATGAAGCTAAATTTTCAGCTTTATCACTTTCCAGTATTCGAGCTAAAAAAACTTTAGAGGAAAATCTAAAAGGATTCGTCAAAGAAGACAACACCGTTTTACCATCCGAAGCTTTCACAGAAACCGAAATGCTTTTGCAATGGACCAAATATGCTCAGCGTTTAGGAGAAAAAGGATTCAAAATAATGGAATCCTTATTATTAATTAACGACCCAAAATTAAACGGTACCAACATCACTTTTGAACTTCCAAATGAGGGATCAAAATTAGATTTTGAAAAAGAAATGATTGGTCTTTTAGGACATCTGCGTGGTCATTTACACAATCACGATATTACCATCGAAGTAAATGTAAATGAAAGCATTGAAATAAGAAGAAGCTTTACCGACCAAGATCGTTACAACAGACTTTTAGAAATCAATCCGAATATCGAATTATTAAGAACCACTTTTGGCTTGGATTTAGATGCTTAAATAATTCATCTCTATTACTCTTTATTTTAATAAATGAGTTATTAATATCATAAATTGTTATTTTTATACCAATTGATAACGAACTATATCGTTATTTTTAAGCTTCACTAACAATTTAAAAAACTAAAAAATGGAGAATAAACCTGCTAATCCAGCTCCTTTAGGTCTTTTGGGCTTTGGAATGACCACAATTTTATTGAATATTCACAATTTAGGATTCTTTCCCGTCAGTGCCGTTATCATTTCGATAGGTATTTTTTATGGAGGTTTAGCACAAATAATAGCCGGAATACTATCATACAAAAACGGAAAAACATTTGCAGGGACCGCTTTTACTTCTTATGGCTTCTTTTGGCTTACCTTAGTTGGAATTTGGCTTTTTCCAAATACTGGATTTGAAATGGCAGGAACTACTCCAGCTCCATTTTTCGGTTGCTACTTAACACTTTGGGGGATTTTTACTGCTTTTATGTGGTGGGGAACTTGGGGTGGCAGTAAAGTACAACAATTTGTTTTTTTATCGTTAACCATTTTATTTTTCGTTTTGGCTATTGAAAAAATTACAGGAATCGAAGCATTGGCACCAGTTGCGGG
>NZ_DASTTN010000531.1:0-8014 GCF_035760125.1 Flavobacterium sp. | reverse complement strand
TGAGAATTTGACCAAGCTTCATTTGATGTATCCTTCTGCAACTCGTGAAAATAATACTCCAGAAGCTCAGATATTCATGCAGAGTTACAGAAAAAAGAATAAAGTTAATCCAAGTACATTTGCTATACGTGGTTTTGATATTACTTTTGATACAATGATGCGTTTGTCACAAGATAAAACTTATCAGGAAACTGCAGAGACGATGATAACCGAACAAGTTGAAAACAAGTTTGAATATCACAAAAAAGACGAAGGAGGATATGCTAATAAAGGAGTTTACATCCTGTATTATGATACTGATTTGAGTATTAAAGAAGCGAAGTAGTGTTTAGATAGCAGAAAATATAAAATAGAAAATTCAAAAAAATGACTTCAAAAGTAACTTATTTAGGGGATTTGAGAACTTCCTCTATACACATACAATCTGGGAGTGAAATCTTGTCAGATGCTCCAGTAGATAATAACGGAAAAGGAGAAGCTTTTTCTCCAACAGATTCAGTTGCCAATGCTTTGGCAACTTGTATGATGACAATTATGGGAATAAAAGCAAGAGATATGAATGTTGATTTTAAAGGCTCAACAGCTTCTGTTACCAAAATTATGAATGCTGAGCCTAGAAAAATTGGCGCTATCGAAATTGTTTTTGAAATGCAAGGTGTTACGGAGCAAAAAGACAAAACTATCCTGGAAAGGGCTGCAATAACCTGTCCTGTTTACCTGAGTTTGAATACTGATATTGATAAGCGAATTACTTTTAATTGGAAATAATAAAATTGAGAATATAGAAAACAGAGTATAGAATAAAGATTTCTTCATTGCATCTATTCTCTATTTTCTATTCTCTTAAAAAATGGACCAAAACCAAAAACAACTCATAAAACTGGCTCACACCAAAATGCCATTTGGTAAATACGAAGGTTGGTTTCTTATTGATATTCCAGAGTATTACATTGTGTGGTACAGCAATAAAGGTTTTCCAAAAGGAGAACTTGGCGATCAATTGAAATTAATTTATGAGCTAAAACTCAACGGACTCGAAGAATTAATCCGAAACATAAAAAAGAAGTATCCAAAACCTTAATTGGAATGTTAATTTATTAGAATTTTAGATGGTTAAATTAAAGTTGTTTGCCAATTAGCCAATAATCTAATAAGTCTAAAATTCTAATAATTGGACAGTCTACTATTCCAATTAAATTTGTACTTTTGCCACGTTTTTTACATAACTACAATACAAACAACAACAGAATGAATCAAACGAAATATATTTTTGTTACAGGTGGTGTGACTTCTTCTTTAGGAAAAGGAATTATTGCGGCTTCTTTGGCAAAATTGTTACAAGCAAGAGGGTACAGAACAACTATTCAAAAATTTGATCCTTATATCAATGTCGATCCAGGAACTTTAAATCCTTACGAACACGGAGAATGTTATGTAACTGATGATGGTGCGGAAACAGATTTGGATTTAGGACACTACGAGCGTTTCTTGAATGTTCCGACTTCTCAAGCGAACAACGTAACTACTGGTAGAATTTATCTTTCGGTTATAGAAAAAGAACGTAGAGGAGAATTTTTGGGTAAAACTGTTCAGGTTGTTCCTCATATCACAAACGAAATTAAGGAAAGAATGCAATTGCTTGGTAAATCAGGTGATTTTGATATTGTTATTACTGAAATTGGTGGTACTGTTGGTGATATTGAGTCTTTGCCTTATATTGAATCTGTTCGTCAGTTGGTGTGGGATTTAGGTGAAAATAACGCTATTGTTATCCATTTAACTTTGGTTCCTTATTTGGCTGCTGCAGGTGAATTAAAAACTAAACCAACACAGCACTCCGTAAAAACTTTGATGGAAAGCGGAATCAAAGCTGATATTTTAGTTTGTAGAACAGAGCATGAGATTTCAGATGAAATTCGCAATAAATTGGCTTTGTTTTGTAATGTAAAAAGGGAAGCAGTTATTCAATCTATCGATGCTTCTACAATTTATGAAGTGCCAAATTTAATGTTGGAAGAAGGATTGGATGTTGTTGCTTTGAAAAAATTGGATTTACCTAAAAAAGCGGCTCCAGATTTAAAAAACTGGAATACATTTTTACGTAGATTAAAATTTCCAAAACATACAGTTAATATTGGTTTGATTGGGAAATATGTAGAAATGCAAGATTGTTACAAATCAATTCTAGAGGCTTTCATTCATTCAGGTGCTGCTAATGAAACCAAAGTAAATGTAATTTCTATACATTCTGAATTTATAGATTCAGAGAATATTAAAGAAAAATTATCTGGATTAGATGGGATTCTTGTAGCTCCAGGTTTTGGGGAAAGAGGAATCGAAGGTAAAATAGAAGCCATTCGTTATGCTCGTGAAAATAAGATTCCATTTTTCGGAATTTGTCTGGGAATGCAAATGTCAATTATCGAATATTCTAGAAATATATTAGGATTAGCGGATGCCAATTCTACCGAAATGAATGACAAAACGACACATCCTGTTGTGAATTTGATGGAAGATCAAAAAACAATTACAGATAAAGGAGGTACAATGCGTCTTGGAGCATGGAAATGTGATATCACACCAGATTCATTGGCACACAAAATTTACGGAAAAACATCAATATCGGAACGTCACCGTCATCGTTACGAATACAATAACCAATATGTTGATCAATTGCAAAAAGCGGGATTGATTTCTTCTGGTGTAAATCCTGATACAGGCCTAGTAGAGATTGTAGAATTAGCAGATCATCCTTTCTTTATTGGTGTACAATACCACCCAGAATATAAGAGTACTGTGGCGAACCCACATCCTATTTTTGTTAGTTTTGTTGCTGCTGCCGTTAAAGCAAAAAAGAAATAAAATTTTAGAATTAGATTATTTGGCATAATAGTTGTCAAAAGGTGTAACAACAATACATTTTGATAACTAATAGAATCAGTTTCTAATTTATTTAAAATTAGAAAGACGAAAACAATAATAAATAAAATGGAAGAAAAAAAATTAGACCTTAACTCGGTTATAGGTATTGTATTGATTATTGGTATCTTTCTTTGGATGATGTACCAAAACAAACCTTCAGAGGCGCAACTTGCTGCGGAAAAGGCTAAAAAAGAATTGGTTGCAAAAGAAGCGCAAGCTAAAGCTGCATCCGTAAAATCAGTTGTAACTCCAACGGCTGCTGTAGTTGGTGATTCTACACAATTGGCTCAATTGCAAAAAACGTTAGGCGGTTTTGCTTATTCTGCGACTTTACCGTCAGCGAAAAATGATGTTACAACAATCGAAAATGATTTTGTATTATTAAAAATCGCCAATAAAGGAGGTTACATTGTAGAAGCCACTTTGAAGAATTTTGAAAAATTCAAGAAGAATTCAGGGCAATTGGTTTCTTTGATTAAAGACAACAATGCCGATTTGAATATTCAATTGCAAACAAATGATAATAGAGTTTTGAATACAAAAGACTTGTATTTTGAACCTACATTGACTAAAGTTGGAGCTGATCAAATTCTTTCGATGAAATTGAAATCAGGAGCCAATGAATTCTTGGAATACAAATATATTTTGAAACCAAACGACTATATGGTTGGTTTTGATATTAGTTCCCAGGGATTGAGTAAAGTGTTGAATACTGCTAAGCCATTGGATTTACAATGGAATTTGAAAGCGTTCAGAACGGAGAAAAGTGTTTCGTACGAAAATAGATTTGCCGAATTACGTTTTCAGTATAAAGATGGAAAACATGATTATGTGGGTGCCGGAAAAGACAAAGAAGAAAATCCTGAAAAAGTGGATTATATTGCTTTCAAACAACATTTCTTTACATCTATTCTGTTAACCAATACTTCTTTTGAAAAAGCAAGTTTGAAATCAAATAATTTGGTATTGGATGAAACAAAAGATACTATTTTTACAAAGCAATTTAATGCTGCAGTACCATTGGCATTTCAAAATGGTGAAGTAGATTATAAAATGAATTGGTATTTTGGACCAACAGATTATGCTACTCTGAAAGCTTATGATAAGGGCATGGAGAAAATAGTGCCACTAGGTTGGGGAATTTTTGGATGGATTAATAAATTTATTTTTATCCCATTATTTGGATTTTTGAGTAGTAATATTTCTTATGGAATAGCGATTATTATTTTTACGATTATCATAAAAATAGCGATGTCGCCTATTACTTATAAGTCATTCTTGTCTCAGGCCAAAATGAAAGTATTGAGACCAGAGATTACTGAATTGGGTGAGAAATTCAAAAAAGACCCAATGAAAAAACAACAAGAAACAATGAAATTGTATAATAAAGCGGGTGTGAATCCTATGGCGGGTTGTATTCCGGCCTTGATTCAAATACCATTTATGTATGCTTCGTTTCAGTTTTTTCCATCAGCATTTGAATTGAGACAGAAAGGTTTCCTTTGGGCGGATGACTTGTCTTCATTTGACTCTATTTATAAATTACCATTCCACATTCCATTATATGGAGATCATATTGGTTTGTTTCCATTGATGGCAGCCATTGCGATTTTCTTTTATATGAAAATGACTTCTGGAGATCAACAAATGGCAGCTCCTCAACAAGAAGGAATGCCTGATATGGCTAAGATGATGAAATATATGATTTATATTTCACCGCTTATGATGTTGATTTTCTTTAATGGTTACGGTGCGGGATTAAGTTTGTATAACTTTATGTCGAATTTAATTACTATCGGAATTATGTTTGTTATCAAAAATCACATTGTAGATCCAGATAAGATTCATGCTCAAATTCAAGAGAACAAGTTGAAAGAGCCTAAGAAACCAGGTAAATTTCAACAGAGATTGCAAGAAGCTATGGAACAAGCCGAAGCTCAGAAAGCAAAAAAGAAATAAAAAAATAAATAGAATGTAAATAGAAAAGCTCCTTGTGAAATAGGAGCTTTTCTGTTTTAACAAATTACAATTAACAACCAATTAAATTCATTTATTAAAAAGTAGGTAATAAAACTTTATCTAAAACGTGTATGATTCCATTGGAGCATTGTACGTCCGTTGAGATTATGTTACAATTTCTGCCACTAACATCTAGTAAACGGGTTGGAGTAAATTTTACGGTAACATTTTGACCGGAAAAAGTAGTTACAACTTGATCATTTGTCAATTGTTTTGATTCTACATTGGCACCAGCAACTACATGGTATTTTAATGTTTTTTCTAATACATTGGCCGGAATTGCTGATAAACCAGAATAACCTGTTTCTGTTAAGAATGCCCCAAATGCATTATTTGTTGGAGCGAAAACGGTGAAAGGAGAACTTGCTGTACCAGATAGTATTCCTGTAAACCCTGAGGCTGGATTATAGGTTAATGCAGCTACTAATGTGGTAAAGTTTGGATTGGCAATCGCATGGTCTACAATTGTAGGAAGTCCTATTACAGCATCTACAACATGTATTACACCATTTGTTGCCATAATATCTGCTGTAACGACTTTGGCAATGCCGTTCAATTTTACTCCAGATGAAGTATTTACAAACATACTTAGCGTGTTAGTTGTTGATGCTCCACCTTTTGCAAGAGTTTTAATGTAGCCTGTTGTTAAATCGGTAGATTTTACTGTGCCACTTACTACGTGATTGAGTAATATTTGTGTCAAAGCTTCTTTTGGTACATCTTTAATAGCGGCATAAGGTGTGGTTTTGAGAAAAGCGGTAAATGCGGCATTTGTTGGTGCAAATACAGTATATGGGCCAACTCCTTTTAGGGTCGTTGCTAAATCAGCTTTTGTTAATGCTTCAACTAATATGGAGAAATCGGCATTACTTGAAGCTATTCCAGTAATAGTATTATCTGCAGCTGGTGTTGCAGTTGTATTGTCATCATTGTTGCATGATGTGCCAATGATTATTAAAAGTGCTAAAGCTATTACTTTTTTGAATTTCAATGGATTTTTCATAATATTAATTATTAAGTGTTGATTGTTAGGTGTTTATTGCTTAACAAAACTAATTATAAATATTTAGTTTGTTTAATATTATTTAAAAATAATTAAACAAAAAATAAAAATTTATGTTTCTTTTATAATTTGTTTATTACTCTATTTTTGTTTTTATTTTGTTGTTTAATAGTTTGGATTATAGTTTTTTATGAGGTTTTTAATTTTTTTGATACTTCTTTTTTGATTTATATTTATTTAAAAATAGTAAACAAAATATAATTTTTTGATTGCAATTTTTCCTTAGAAGAGCGATTTTTTTTCTCGTTGCTTTTTTATAGTATTTCAGTATATAATAAACCAATTATTAAGCCTTTTTATAATTTTGGATTATTAAGTTTTATGTACTTTTATAAAATAATATTGACTCATAATAAATGTTTATTTTTAATGTTATGTTGTTGGCTTTTAGATAATTTAATTAAAATTGTATGTTTTGTATTTTTAGATTTTTGACTCTTTTTTTATGTTGCCAGGTTGTTTTTTCCCAAACAGATTCCAATCCAGTAGATGAGAATGGAGTAAAACATGGTGTTTGGAAAGGATTTTATGAAGAATCTGGGAGGCAGAGATATGAGGGGACTTTTGAACATGGTAAAGAAGTAGGTGTTTTTAATTTTTTTGATGATACAAAAGCAAAATCTATTATTGCGACAAGAACTTTTAATGCTAAGGACAACTCTTGTTACACCATTTTTTATGACCAGAATAAAAATATTGTGAGTGAAGGTAAAGAGGTAAACAAATTGCGTGAAGGGCCATGGAAATACTATCATAAGGCTTCAAAAGCAATTATGACTTTGGAGAATTATAAAAACGGAAAACTCGAGGGAATCCGAACTGTGTATTATCCAAACGGTAAAATTGTGGATGAAACAATTTATAAGAATGGATTAAAAGAAGGGGTTTATAAAAAATATTCCGAGAAGGGAATTGTTTTGGAAAAAAGCTTTTTTAAAAATGGTGAATACGAAGGTGAGGCCATTTATAAAGACCCAAATGATCTTGTTATTGCTAAAGGAAAGTTCAAAAATGGCAAGAAAGTTGGAAAGTGGCAGTTTTTTATCAATGGAAAATTGGAAAGTGAAGAAAATATGGATAAGCCTAAAAAACCACAGCTCAAAAAGGATAAAGTAAAAATAGATTAAGATTTTAGATATTATATATTATATATATCCATTGTTTTGTTTGATAGAAAAATAAGCGCAAATTGAATTTATCTTTTGTTTTGCCATTTTGTATTGCATTAAAGATAAAAATAGTATTAATTCGGGCTATTACAGTATTGTTTTCATCAATCTCAAATAGTCTTAACTAGCCATATTATTTGTACTTTTGCAAAAGATTAAATAAAATTGTTAATAATGAAGTGAGCATAATCTTTAGTTTGGTATGTAATGCCAATGCTGATATGCGAATTTCATATGACCAATAAAAAAATATTATCAACATATGAAACGTGTAGTTGTAGGTCTTTCTGGTGGTGTAGATTCAAGTGTAGCAGCATATTTGTTGCAAGAGCAAGGATATGAGGTAATAGGTCTTTTTATGAAGAATTGGCATGATGATTCAGTGACAATTTCAAATGAATGTCCTTGGTTGGAAGATAGTAACGATGCTTTATTGGTTGCCGAAAAATTAGGTATTCCTTTTCAAACAGTTGATTTAAGCGAACAATATCAAGAAAAAATCGTTGATTATATGTTTAGCGAGTACGAAAAAGGGAGAACTCCAAATCCAGACGTACTTTGTAACCGCGAAATAAAATTTGACGTTTTTATGAAAATCGCTTTGAGTCTTGGTGCCGATTATGTGGCAACTGGACATTATTGCCGAAAAGGTGAAATCGAAGTCAATGGTGAAAAAGTGTATCAACTCCTAGCAGGTGTTGATAACAATAAAGATCAATCTTATTTTTTATGCCAATTATCCCAAGAACAATTATCTAAAGCTTTGTTTCCAATTGGTGAATTAACAAAACCCGAAGTTAGGGAAATTGCAGTCCAAATGGAATTGGTTACAGCCGAAAAG
>NZ_DASTTN010000530.1:0-6387 GCF_035760125.1 Flavobacterium sp. | reverse complement strand
GATATCAATCATCAGACTCTTGTTTTGTAAAAGTTTTTGTTTCAAGTTGTAGTAATTGCATAACATCGTCATCATCACTTTCTTGCATAACTTTTGTTTTAGTTTCTAGTTCTAACAAACAAATATTGTCATCATCTGCCTCTCCAATTACTCGTGTTTTTGTTAATAAAAGTAAATCTGAATTTTGAATATCCATGAAAGGAATCTTTCCATTTTCGGTATTAACAATATTCATAGATAAGGAATCATCATACTCAAAAATTGGATTGTATTCGCCTGTCCTGTCAGTAGTATAATCTAATATTAGTGGTCTCATATTTTTATTTTAGAGTTTGAAATTAGTTTCTTTTTATAGGATTACTTCCATTAATCCAATCTTTAAATTCAATATATTCATTAGAATCTTCATTGATCCATAATTTCATAACATTCGATGTATCTGTTTCTCTATCCAAATAAGGATATAGTTTCAGATATTCAACTCTATTAAATGAATTAAGGCTCAAATTATCTGTTGAAACAGGTATAATTGCACATCTGTCGGTATTGCCATCAACAAATCCTAGCTCCCAAGGCATCCACTTTGACATTGCTGCATTCGTTGAAACGGCTAATAGCAAACTCTTTGAATTTTTCATCCTGTTTTTAATTAATTCAGCAGTAGCCTTTGTAACATTAGTTCTATCTAAATCTGCATCAACGATCCAGTCTACATAAACAGAAAATCCCATTTCAGTAAGTTCTCTATATAAACCTAAAACTTCCTCCCTATCCAAATAACAGTGAGACAAAAAAATATCAAACTTAAGTTTAGATTTATCAACAGCAGAAAATTGTCTTTTTTGTTCTGTAATTAATGATGCTGAATATTTATTTCTTAAATAACTACTTGTAAATAATGCCATAATTAAATTCTATTTTTTTCTGCTAGCCTTCTATAATGCTCTCCCAATGCTGTTAATTTACATTTTTTACTTTCCATTGCTGCATTCCACATATGAGGTGCATCGATAGGAACTAACAAATTCAATCTATTGTACTTTTGTAATATTGAAAATGTTCTTGTATTTTCTTCCAAAGGTTCAGGCATTCCTTCGTCTCTACCTTTTGCTTCAGGTTCAAAAGTAGGATCTAACTGAAATTCAAATCCAGGCGTTGGAAAAAAATCACTAATTTTCCTAAGATCATCTAATGGAATCGAAGGAGCGACCTTTCTTAGAGATACAAAATTTCTAACATTTGTTTTAAAAATAGGTCTTTGTTCCCACGCTCCAAGAGATTGATCAATATGAGCATAGACACTTCCTGGAGTTATATCGCCTATTATATTAGAACCACTCCCACTCAAAGCATCCACAAAAAGACTAGTAAATACTCCGCTACCATCTTTTTCACTTGCATATTGGTCGCTCGTTGAGGCAGTCAAAATTGTAATTCCTTCTGCAAGTAATGCACTATCGGCAATTGTTGGAGGATTGCCAGCTATTCCTGAATGGCAACTATCAAGTATAATTATTTTATTTGTTGCGGGCGACTTATTCGCTAAAACTAATACATCATTTAGTGACAATCCATCATCTCCTCTTTTAGCATCGGATGCTAACAAATATCCACCTGTAGCTTCAATATGACCATGTCCTGCAAAATAGAACAAGGCTATTTCTGCCTTTGTTGAAAATAAATTTTCAACATCATCCTTAAGCTTTCCTCTTTCGATACTTTCTCTGGATGAGGAAGCCGTAATTAATTTACAATCAAAATTAACTGAGCCATCTGAATTTCTTTCAATAATGTTTTTAACATTATACGCATCATTAACACAACCATATAAATCACTACCATGCGGATAATGATTTACCCCAACTATTAGTGCTTTTCTCATGATTACTTATTTTTACCTTCTGTCATCATTTGATCTATAGCTGAGGCTATTATGTTCCAATCCCAAGAAATAACCCTTCCTCTAGGAAGACCTGTTGGTAAATTAGATGTTGAATCTGCACCATCTACATAAATACCAAATATAGGAACATTGTGTTCTCTTGCAAATGCAATTTCTTTTACTACTCCTACTGCTGATGACATACTCTTACCCACAAGAATAATCAGCATATTACATTTGTTTATTTTGGCGTGAATTAATTCTTCCCATTCCTTTTCGGGTAAATGTGCCTTAGAACTCCAGTCCTCAATATTGAAAGGAGTTTTCGAATTTTTAGCTTGACCAGCAAAAAGTATTTTATTAATATTATTATGGTCAAAGTCGAAACTTATAAATGCTCTTGGATCTGCCATTGTTTTTATTTAATTTAAAGATTATTGATAAATTTTTCTATTTTTTTCCACTCCCATATAATTATTTCTTCATTTTCTAATTCAATTGGAACTGATCCTTTATCATTTTTTTTATGTGCATTCCAATAATTTTTTTACCTTCTTCAATTGCACATTTCATTTCCCATCTTGCACCACTAGCTTTATGCGTATTCTTACTTAAAAGTGCAATAACACCATCACAACTTTTAATTCTAGTCCTGCATTTATCTTTCCAAACGGCTTGTTCCCATTCCTTTTTTACCGACATATCTATAAAATCAAAAGGAGATTTTTCATTTTTAGATTGCTCTTTTAAATGATCTCTATAAGTTTTATCTTCTATTGCAAAACTTATAAATATTCTTTTTTTCTTATTTTTTGTTGAGCTATTATTTTTTGTAATCAGATAAGTGATGACTCCACCTAAAATTAATAATGGCAACATAAATTTTATTTTTAGTTTTTTCACTTTCTTTCCCTTATACTACTCTGAATAATAGTTACTGTACAAAAAAACACTAGATGTTCTACACCATAGTAAAGTATACTTTTATCAAACCTACAAAATAATTTTAATCAGATATTACTGTTTTACGTAATTTAAAAATAATTCCATAAAAAAAGACACCTCATCAGCATCTTTCACTATTTCTTCCCTCTATTCATCCAGCTCCCATTATAGCCCCTATCCCTCAATCGCTCATAAAACTTTCTTCTCAGATAAAGCCCCACAAACCACAACACAACAAACCCTATTATTTCATACCATTCCATCCCTCAAAGATAAAATGGCAATTCCAGTAATAAGTTACCCTAAATTCTAATACTCCCAAATTAACAAGTTTTAATCCGGCATTGACAAGTGTTTTTACAAATAACAAAAAAAGAGGACTATAAATCCCCTTGGAAATCTACAAATTTATTTTACAATAACTCTACAGTATGATAGACATGCAATTAGTTTCATTAACCACCAATTTCATTGTTCATACTGTGTACTCAACGAAACCTTGCTGTTAATTACATACTAATTTAATAAGGAGTTTGATTTATCTTTTAAATATAATATTTTTAAATTTTGACTTGGATTATCAGGGTTATTTATTATTTTTTCTAAATACATTTTGATATCCGTTAATTCTTTTTCAAAAAAGTGTTTGTGTTTACTTGATAGATTAAAACTAATTCTCAAATCTGCATCATTATTTATTTTTCCATTTCTTTTGAAGTAATTGAAACTATCATCACATCTAAAATGAAAATAATTTGTTAAAATAAATCTTGAATGTAGTCCTTCAAAATTTCTTGGATATAATGCTTTTACATGCTTAACTATATTAAAAATAATATTATTATAATTATTGTCAGTTAAAAAATTTTCGATTTTTGAATATGATACTTTTATACATTCATAATCTTCAAATTCGGTAATTAAAGTTATTTTTAAAGGTTTTTTTGTTGTGTTTTTTTGAGATAATTTACTTAAGAAAGGAAACAAATTATTTTCTAATTTTTGATCAGTTTTATTTTTGAGTAAATATCTATCAAATATTATCGCGTTATTTATTGGAAAGCAATAATCACTTATTTTTTCCCAACTATTTAGTTTTTGCTCTTCTGGAATTATATTACTATTTGTAATTTTCAAATGTATCCCCTCATTACACTTTCTGAATTTTTCCCATTTAGTTGAGATATTATCTATTGATAAAAAAATATATCCTCGTTCACTCATCATCCTGTCACAAATGTCACTACCATTGTCAATTAAAAAAATATTTTGTTCTCCTAAATTTTCATAGAATTCATCCATTTGAATTTCTTCATTTAATTTAGAATTAAAAAAAATATTATCATATTTATCCATCAACAATTCCCAAAAGGGATTTAATTTTGAAGCTTCTAAATATTCATTAATATCTTTAAAATCACATACAAGATTATAACCAAAAAAATCTGTTTTAAGAAAAGAACTAAAATCTTTAGTATTTGAATCATTATTATCACAAATATATAAATCATCTAAAAACTGCTTTTGAGCGATAAGTGTCATCATATCTTACTAATTTTGTGTTTTAATCTTAAGCAATTGAAACTTTAAATTCGTTGCTTCATCATAAAATCCTTCTCCAAAATCATTGCTCATTGTGCCGTTTTCATTTATGTTAATTTTTACTATTTTCTCATTCTTATTATCATTTTCAAAATTATTAAAATAATATATAACAGATTCATTTGGTTTTAAAGTGTATTCAGCAGTGAGAATTTGAACTTTTCTAATTATATATTCGCTATGAGTTTCAACAATAAACCTAACTTCAAATGTCCTTATTGCATCTAATAAAAAATCTGCTATTAATGATTGTAATTTAGGATGTAAATTTGTTTCGGGTTCTTCTAAAAGTATTAATTTTTTTACAATACTTAGATCTTTATTATTTTTTATCGGCTCTTCCAAAGATATTTTCAACAATATTGGGATAAATTGTGTAATACCATAACCTAAATCAGCTAATGCAATTTTCTCATTGTTCTTTTTTAAATATATTGTTGTTGCGACACCTTCTATATTATCAAAAATAATTTCATCAGCTATTTCAAATTTTTTCAACCATTTATTGGTGAATTCTAATGATTTTCCAGAAATTTCTCTTGATCTATACTCTAAAATTAATTCATTAAATGAAGTTCCTTGAGAATCATTTGTATACAATCTTCTCGTATTTGCTCTAACTGCTTCAAGATACTCAATGTTCTCAATTAAAGAGGCAAAATCTTTCAAGAATCGCCTTAAGGGATGTCCTAACAAATAATGATGTAAATCCTTATTTATTTTAATATTTATATTCTCATCTAGAAATTTTTCATATAATTTACTAAAAACTAAAACAGGCTCGTCAAAATATTCAATTTTTGTTTTTTCTTGGAAAGCAAAATGAGTTGGAAATTTATAAGATTTAGTTTTTGCAGATTTTGTTATGTTATAGTCATTTCTAATTACTTGTTCTAGAAAAAGTTCTTTTAAAACTTTACTTTTTGAAATTTTTTCATAGTTAAAATTTAAGGTGTGATATTCAGAATTAACATCTCCAATAATAAGTTTTAAAAAAGATTCTTCATCATTTTCTAAGAATAATTCTACAATAGATAATTTACCACTTCTGTCATTTTTTTTATAAGTTAATTCTAAAAAAACATCTGTATCTGCTTTAGATTTAAATTCTTTTAGAATGTTATAAACACTTCTTTTTGTGGTTACTGGTTGTTTGATATATGTAAATGGGAATCCTTCGCTACTAATACTAGCTTGAAATCCAAAAGTCATGTTTTCAGTTTTTTTATTTTTTTTATTTATTGCGTTTTCAAAAGTGCCTAAATTATGTTTAGCACCAGAAAAATCTAAGACTTGTAAATCACTATTATAATTACTTTTTAATAATAGCAGACCTTTCAATAAGGAGCTTTTTCCACTTGAATTCGGGCCAGTCAAAAAAGTTAAAGGACTTAATTCAAATTTAGTCCTTTGTTCAAAAACTCTAAAATTATCAAAAGAAATGTATTTTAAATGTGACATGCTTTTTTATTAGATTTATATTATTAATGAGGGTTTTATAATTTTGTAGCAACTATCTAAACGGAAACAACCTATGCCTATAAATTCATTTTTGGATAGATTGAGAAAAATTAGTTTCAATAATCACTAAACAGTACCAAACATACAAAACCATTTCAACTATTCTTTACGGTTTTCCACATAGGAATAAAAAAAGATGCCTAAGCATCTTTCAAATTCTTATTTTTTATTTACTCATCAACTCTGTATTTTTTTATATCAAATTCAAAATCAAACAATTCTTTAGGATGCACTTGTAAAGCTGTAGCAAATTTCATTAACGTTTTTAATGTTAAATTTCGTTTGCCACTTTCATACTTACTTACCTCAGCAGAATCAATACCTGTCAAAAATTCAATATCCTGTTGAGTTTGGTCATTCTTTGATCTTATTTCAGAAATTCTTTTTCCTATATGTTTTTGTATATCTGCATTTAATTCCATTTCATTATGTTTTCA